>NZ_CDRSSE010000027.1:0-44640 GCF_977051555.1 Segatella sp. | reverse complement strand
AATACCCCATTGGAAAAATATAGAGACTTACTTCCAGACCGATGGAAAAAGCAGTAACAGCACTTATTTAATCAGCTGTTACTGCTTTTTTTGAATTATGCAAGGTATAAACGCGGAGCCGCTTACTAAAATCCATAGAAGTATCATTAAAATAATACAATGCACGAGAAAAGCCACTTTAAACGTTAAGAAAAGCCTGTTTAAACATCAGAAAAAGTCATTTTAAACATCGGAAAAAGTCATTTTAAGCATTGCAAAAATGCATTTTAAACATTGCAAAGAATCAGAAGAATATTGCCCAAAAATAAGTCCGATATTTGGGCATTTGTTGCCCGCATTGTGGGCAATGGTTACCCGGTACAGGGGCTATAGATGCCCACTTGGCGGGCTGTGGATGCCCGTGTAACGGGCACAAGCAGACCAACCGAAGGGCATAGAGAGACCAGCTGATGAACAGACTTTTCTTGATTTCAGTAGACACTTTTTACTTTGTAAACTAGAAAAGTAGACACAATCAATTTCATAAAACTGAAATAGTAGACGCATTAGCTAAAAGTGCAGTCAATGATACTTCTATGATACATTAATGAGACTTCTCGGCACTAAAACAGAGAAGTCTCATTAATGTTAATTCGCTATATATCAAATATTTAAGCCGTATTTTTTTTCGTGCAAAAATGAGACTATGAGACTTTTTTCGCTAAAAAACTTTTTTCACGTAAGCGATTGATGCCTATAAAAGATGAAAAACTCCCTTCAAGTTATTGGGTACACAGTTGAATACAGAATAAATCCCGAAATCGCTTGGTGGTTTCGGGATTTTTGCTTATCTTTGCCAACGTTAATAGTAAATAGTTGATAATATGGCAACGAAGTTATATCCAATAGGCATGCAGACCTTCTCTGAGATTCGAGAGGAGGACTTTCTCTATATAGATAAGACGGAGTACATCTATCGTATGACTCATACGAGTGGAAAGTATTTCTTCTTGGCGCGTCCACGTCGTTTCGGCAAATCTCTTTTGGTTTCAACTTTTGAGAGTTACTTCGAGGGAAAGAAGGAACTCTTCAAGGGACTTGCCATCGAAAAGCTAGAAAAAAAATGGACGGAATATCCTGTGCTCCATTTAAGTTTGGCTGGTGGAAAGCACATGGAGAAAGACCAATTAGTGCGCTATCTCTTGTATATATTGAAGGTAAATGAAGAAAAATTTGGCATCGTCAATGATTCTCCTGACCCGAATGTTCGTATGCTTAATTTAATAAAAACAGTATGTGAACAGACTGGGCTGAAGGTCGTTGTGCTCATCGATGAATACGATGCTCCTTTGCTCGATGTGGTGCACGAGGATACTAGCTTGGATATCTTGAGAGAGGTGATGCGTAATTTCTATAGTCCTCTAAAGGATAGCGACCGAATGCTGCGTTTCGTCTTCTTGACAGGTATCACCAAGTTCTCGCAAGTTAGCATCTTCAGTGAACTGAACAATATCACAAATGTGTCGATGGACGATGAATATGCAGGAATCTGCGGCATCACCAAAGAAGAACTCCTGGAAAATATGTCGGATGACATCGATATGCTTGCTGATGCACTTGGATATTCTAGAGAAATGATGATTGCAAAGCTCAAGGAGAATTATGATGGCTATCATTTCTCTAAGAAATCGCCAGACGTTTTCAATCCATACAGTCTGCTCAACTGTTTTTCGAAAAAGGAATTGGGAGCATTCTGGTTCAGTTCTGGTACGCCAACTTATCTTATCAATATGTTGAGGCAGTTTGGCGTGTTGCCAACGGAGATAGCTCCGACAGAAGCTGTCAGTTCATCCTTTAATGCACCGACGGAGAATCTGAAGACCATCACGCCGTTGCTCTACCAGAGCGGATATGTTACCATCAAGGAGTACGATCCGGAAACGAGAATTTATACTCTAGATATTCCAAACAAGGAAATCAAGGTAGGGTTGTTTGATAATCTTCTGCCAAACTACGTGGATGGTGTCTCTGCCGAACGGGGCAATGTGGCAATAGCCAAAATGGCATTGCTTATTGGCAAGCGCAACATGGATGGTGCCTTGCATCTGTTGCAAGACTTCCTGGGAACGGTGCCATACTGCAACGTGACCAATTATGAGGGGCATTATCAGCAGATGCTCTACATCATCTTTACTCTCTTAACCAATTACCTGGTGGATGTGGAGGTGCATACGCCACGTGGCAGGGTAGATATTGTGCTCCTTACCAAGACCGACCTCTATGTGGTTGAATTGAAGCTGAATAAGAGTGCTCAGGCGGCAATGCAGCAAATCAATCTGAAGAACTATCGCCAGCGATTCGCTCTTTGTGGCTTGCCAATTACCAAGGTTGGCATCAATTTCGATTCTACCCAAGGTACTATTGAGGATTGGGTGATAGAGGCATGAGCATCTGAGAGATAGGTAAAGAATAAAAGAAGGTGTGTCAATATAATAAATCCCGAAATCGCTTGGCGGTTTCGGGATTTTTGCTTATCTTTGCCAACGTAAATAGTAAATAGTTGATAATATGGCAACGAAGTTATATCCAATAGGCATGCAGACCTTCTCTGAGATTCGAGAGGAAGACTTTCTCTATATAGATAAGACGGAGTACATCTATCGTATGACTCATACGAGTGGAAAGTATTTCTTCTTGAGTCGTCCACGTCGTTTTGGCAAATCTCTTTTGGTTTCGACTTTTGAGAGTTACTTCGAGGGAAAGAAGGAACTCTTCAAGGGGCTTGCCATCGAAAAGCTAGAAAAAGATTGGACGGAATATCCTGTGCTTCATTTTAGTTTGGCTGGTGGAAAGCACATGGAGAAAGACCAATTAGTGCGCTATCTCTTGTATATATTAGAGAAAAATGAGAAAAAGTTTGGAGTTATAAAGGATTCTCCCGACCCGAATGTCCGTATGCTTAATTTAATAGAAACTGTATATGAGCAGACTGGGCAGAAGGTCGTTGTGCTCATCGATGAATACGATGCTCCTTTGCTCGATGTGGTGCATGAGGATACCAGCTTGGGCGTCTTAAGGGAGGTGATGCGCAATTTCTATAGTCCCCTAAAGGATAGCGACCGAATGCTGCGTTTCGTCTTCTTGACAGGCATCACCAAGTTCTCGCAGCTTAGTATTTTCAGTGAACTCAATAATATCACAAATGTGAGTATGGATGCAGAATATGCTGGCATTTGCGGCATTACCAAGGAGGAACTTGTGGCAGAAATGCATGAAGATATTCAGCAGATGGCAGATGTGATGGGCTTGTCGTATGATAAAACTTTGGAAAAGTTGAAGGAAAATTATGATGGCTATCATTTCGCCTGGCCTTCTTCTGACATATTCAATCCATACAGTTTGCTCACTTGCTTTTCAAAGCGAAAGGTTGATTCCTATTGGTTTGGCTCAGGCACACCTACTTATCTCCTCAATATGATGCGGAAATATGACTTTACACCGATTGACCTGGGTGAACAGATGGATGCGTCAAAGGATGATTTCGATGCAGCCACTGAGACGATGACTACTATCATGCCTTTGCTTTATCAGAGTGGTTATATCACCATCAAGAATTATGATCCGGAAACGGAACTCTATACCTTGGCTCTGCCTAACAAAGAGGTGAGGATAGGTTTGTATCGCAGTATGTTGCCGCATTATTTGGAGGCAAAGTCGGCCATGTGCAATACGACTGTGGCCAAGATGTCGGCTCTTATCAATAAGGGTAACATGGATGGTGCTCTTCAGCTATTGAAAACGTTCTGGGAGACGGTACCTTATTGCGATAATACCGATTATGAGGGGCATTATCAGCAGACAATGTATATCATCTTTGCCCTGCTTACGAATTTCCGTATATTGGTGGAACAGCATACTTTCCGGGGAAGAACAGACATTACGATGGAAACAAAGGATACCATCTATGTGATAGAGCTGAAATTTAATAAGTCGGCACAAGAGGCTCTTGACCAAATCAACAACAAACATTATGCTGATGCTTTTGCCCTAAAAGGCAAAACCGTGGAAAAGATTGGTATGAACTTTATGATTGATGAAGATAAGACGATAGTATTGGATTGGGTAAGATAATTCCCTTTATTGGATATTGCAAAATATGATCCATGAGAAGTGAGAAAACATATATCATCAAATTATGCATCGTTTTTCTCTGCTTTTGGGGCTGGATACTTACCGGTTCTGCCCAGAAGGTAGAGACAAACGATTATTTCTATGTGCTCAATATCCGACAGGGCCTTTCTGATAACCGTGTCCTACAGATGATGCAGTTGGCTGATGGCAGGATGGCGGTGAGAACTCGCAAGGGTATCAATCTCTATGATGGAAGGCGTTTCTCCTTTATTTCCCTTCCGGCAGAAAAGGCAGAAAGCATCACGAAATACAAGGGGCAGACGCATCTTTATGCCGATAGCCAGGATAGACTTTGGATAAAGGAATATCAGCAGATATTCTGCATACAGCTTGCTGAGGGCAGACTTTTGGAGCATCCCCTTGACGTTCTGACAGGAAATGGAAAAGAGGATAAGATGAGGTTGAACCGGAACAGTCCTACTGAGAATACCATTCAGGACCTGTTTGTAGATAGCAGGAAGAATGTCTGGGTAGTTATGGGTGATTCTCTGCTCAATACGCAGGATGGCAATCTTATTAAGTTGAAGGAGGAATGGGGATGTCTGCAGGATTTGGATACTGATGGCAAACAGGTTTATGCCTTCATGGATTCGGGAATCGTGGCGGTTTTTCAGAATGATAAGCTGGCTTATACCGCTTCTGCCTATTCTGCATCAGAAGTCCAGCGCTACAGAAGTACCTCGCTCACTATTCAGACACCGAGCGGACAGTTTTACCAAATCAGAACCGGGCACGATGAGAAGAATAAGACGGATGTTTCCGTCTTCCTGCATTTTAATCCGGAAACCCGTAAGTTTTCCAGGATATTCGCATGCAATTACATCTTGCATACATTGAATATGTCATCAGACAATCAGGCATTGATCAGCAGTCAGCATGGTTATCTGATGTTCGATTTCAAGTTGGGAACGACTCCACGCGAAGTAAAGGAATTGGCTTTGCCTGATGGAAAATCGCTCACTACGGGCATCAATACGGTTTATCGGGATAAGGAAGGAGCCATCTGGCTGGGAACCTATCGCGATGGTCTTATCTATGTTTCACCTATGTTGGGCCTCTTCTTTACCATAGACCAGCCCTGGTGGCAGTCGGGGTGGGCGATAGCTGGCTTTGTGTTTTCCCTTGTAGCTTTGGTGGGTATCATCACTTTTTATCTTCGTAGGAGAAAGAGAATAAATGTAATAAATACTGATTCTGTTCAAGATGAAGTTTCTTCATTGCCGGAGGATAGTCTGCTGCAGGAAACAGCTGAAAACATCAATCAGGAGCCCGAGCTGATACTTCAGGTGCGTGCTCTGGTAGAATTGCATCTGGAAGATGGCGAATATGGCGTGGAGCAACTGGCACAGGACCTCTGCATGGAGCGGACGGGACTCTATAAAAAGCTGACGGCTCTGACCGATACGACTCCTGTGGCATTTATCCGCAGCATCCGTCTTCGTCGTGCAGCTGCCTTGCTTCAGGAAGGAAAGTTCACCGTGAATGAAATCGCCGAGCGAACGGGCTTCAGCTCGTCCAGCTATTTCACCAAATGTTTTAAGAAGGAATTTGGCGTATTGCCTTCAGAATATAGATAAATTGTGCCGGAATAGCCCTAAAAAGGGGGCTTTTCCGGCATGATTCAACAAATGTACCATTCGAATCATCATTTGTTTTATCCCTTTTTCACCATTTAGCATTACCTTTGCAGCCGAAATACAATCTTATGTACTTGAATCAAGACAAATCATAAACCCTCTAATAAAATAAACAAAAGTATGCTAAAGAATTTATCTCTCATTGCCCTTTTGGGCATCGCTGCCGTTGGCGTTCCAAGTGAACTCTGCGCCAAGAGCATAAAGGTGGCAGACACCCAGAAAGGTGCGGCTGCCAAGTCTATCACCCGTCAGGTGGCTCAGCAGAATGTAACCATCGAATTCTATTCTCCATCCATCGTCCGCATCTTGAAATCTGATGCCGGACTTGGTGCTCCTGTTCAGAAGAAAAGCTATTCTGTCATCTTGAAACCTCAGCAGATGAAGGGCGTTCAAATACAGGAAAATGGTGATATTGTAAAAATCAATTCTAGTTTTATTTCCGTTGAACTGAATCAGCAGACTGGCGAAATCCGCTTCCTTTCGAAGGATGGAAAGCTGCTGCTTACCGATACGAAGACCCGTCTGGAAGCTCGCAAGGATGAAGCCAACAAGGGCAAGTACCGCATAGAGCAGGACTTCCGTCTTGCTGATGACGAGGCAATCTATGGTCTGGGACAGTTGCGCGATGTTTACATGAATCAGCGTGGTCGACAGAATATCGTACTCTGGAATAATAATACTTATATCGCCATCCCTTATTTCACCAGTGAGAAGGGCTATGGTCTTTACTGGGACAATGCAGGAAAAACCTATTTCAATGATGTAGTAGCATCCAAGAATAATGGCAACCAGCCATCATGCACTTCCTTTACCAGCGAAGTGGGAACCTGCGCCGACTACTATTTCATGTATAAGGATGGTACGCAGGATGGAGTCATCGCCAGCATCCGTGAACTCACCGGACAGGCTACCATGTTCCCGAAATGGGCGATGGGCTTCTGGCAATGCCGTGAGCGCTATAAGACCAGCGATGAACTGGCAGGCGTATTGGATAAGTATCGCGAACTGAAGATTCCTACCGATGCCATTGTGCAGGACTGGCAGTATTGGGGATGCGACTCCAACTGGAATGCGATGAAATTCCAGAACCCATACTATATAAATAAGGTGGGCGACCCAGCTTATGCCAAGTATCTTCCTACCGATATGAAGCAGATGAAGGCACAGGGAGAGCCTCGCCTGAAGAGTCCGGAAGAGATGGTGAAGTATGTTCATAAGAACGATGCCCATCTGATGATTTCCATCTGGGCAAGTTTCGGTCCTTGGACAGAGCAGTATCGTGAACTGAAGAAGATGAATGCTCTCCTTCCTTTCGAAACCTGGCCAAGAAACAGTGGTGTGATGCCATACGATGTCTTCAATCCGAAGGCTCGCAACCTCTACTGGAAGTATCTTACTCATCTCTACCAGATGGGCTTTGATGCCTGGTGGACCGATTCTACGGAGCCAGACCATTTTGAGAAGCCGGGCGATGAGAACTATCAGACCTACGACGGTTCATGGCTGGGCGTGAAGAACGCCTTCCCATTGTTGCACAACAAGAGCATCTACGAGCATCAGAGAGCGATGAAGGGCAACACAAAGCGTTCGCTCCAGATGACCCGAAGCGGCAGTCTCGGTATTCAGCATTATGGCACCATCTGCTGGAGCGGTGATGTGGTGGCTTCCTGGAATGAGATGAAGAATCAGATTCCATCGGGCTTGAACTTCTCGCTCTGCGGTATCCCATTCTGGAACACCGACCTGGGTGGTTTCTTCTATTGGGAGTTTGAACAGAATCCAAAGAACCCTGCCCTTCAGGAACTGCAGACCCGCTGGATGCAGTGGGGAACCTTCATGCCATTGATGCGTAACCACTGTTCTTCGCCGATGGTAAGCGAACTGTATGAATTCGGAAAGCAGGGCGACTGGGCTTATGATGCCATGATCAAGGCCATCAAGCTGCGTTATCGCCTTCTGCCTTATATTTACAGTACGGCAAGCGACTGTGTACAGAATAGCGGAAGTATGATGCGTGCCCTGGTAATGGATTATGCAGCAGACAAGAAGGCTTCCCGCCTGAACGATGAGTATCTCTTCGGCCGCAACATCTTGGTGAAGCCGGTAACCGATCCTTTATACACCTGGAAGGATAAGGAGAAGAAGGGTCATACCATCTATCCTGATGTAAGGAAGGCAGCTGCCCCTGTGAATGTTTACTTGCCAAAGGGTAATAAATGGTATGATTTCTGGAACAACACCCAGTATGAGGGCGGTCAGGATATCCAGCGCCTTTGTCCTATCGACATCATGCCTGTATTCATCAAGGCTGGTACCATCCTGCCATTTGGTCCTGAAGTGCAGTATAGCTCAGAGAAGCCTTGGGATGACTTGGAAATCCGTGTCTATCCAGGTGCAGACGGATTGTTTACGCTCTATGAGGACGAGGGCGACAACTACAACTATGAGAAGGGTAAATTCTCAGAAATCCAGTTTGTATGGAATGAAGCAGACAGAACCTTGAACATTGCTCCACGTAAGGGCAGCTATAAGGGAATGCTCCAGCATCGCAGATTCCACATCGTACTGGTGGGTGCCAATAGTGGTGCGGGCGATCAGCCTATGCAGGCAAGCACGAGTGTGGAATATGACGGAAAGGCTGTAAAGATACAGCTGTAAGAGAATTACCAGAAAAGGTTTAGTCGTACTCATTCTATACCTGTATTTGGAAATAAGAATATGGATCGGAACTTGCCGCAAAACGTTCCGGTCCATAAAAAAAACTTAAGCCTTGTCAAGACAGAAACAACAATTAATAACTTAAAAATAGACAGTGTATGAATCTTAAACGAATCTCAGTGTCATTCTTTAGCCTGCTTTTAGCAAGCCAAATGACCTTTTCGGCTCAGAATGTCAGTTTTAGCACAAACAAAGTAACGCTCAAGTCAGCTTTAGACGTTATTATCAAGCCTCAGCAGAAGACCCAGACTTCTGGCAAGAAGGTAACGGTGCGCGGTGTCATCAAGGATGAAACCGGCGAACCAATTATTGGTGCTACAGTAAGAATTAAAGGCCAAAGTGAAGGAACCGTATCCGACTTTGACGGAAACTTCAGTCTGGATGTTACAGGCGACAACACCCTCCAAATCTCTTATATTGGCTATCAGACGCAAGAATTTGCGGTAGGCAAACAGCATCATTTTTCTATCGTACTTGAAGAAGATAAAAAGATACTCAATGAAGTAGTAGTCATTGGATATGGTACTCAGAAGAAAGGTGATATTACTAGCTCTGTAGGTAGTGTCAAGAGTGAAGACTTCACTGCAGGTGCCATCAATGATGCAGGACAGCTGATTCAAGGCAAGATAGCAGGCCTTTCTGTTACCAATCCTAGCGGTAACCCTGTGGGCGGTACAGAAATATCACTTCGTGGAAACACCACCATCCTGGGTGCTTCTACCAATCCACTGATTCTCATTGATGGAGTGCCTGGAGATTTCAACACAGTAGCACCTGAGGATATTGAGAGCATTGATGTGCTCAAGGATGGTTCTGCTGCTGCTATCTATGGATCTCGCGGTACTAATGGTGTCGTGCTTATCACAACAAAGAAATCAAAAGGCAACAATATCAATGAGGTACAATACAGCGGATACCTCAGTCTCTCTACAATTGCCAAGAAGCCAGACTTCTGTGATGCGAACGATTATCGCCAGCAGATTAAGGATGGATTGAGAGATGCTGCCTGGGATTTAGGAGATAATACCAATTGGATAGACGCCATTACCCGAACAGGTCTGAGCCATGTACACAATATCTCTTTCAAGGGTGGCAATGCACAGACGAATTATATCTTCAATGTCAACTACAGAAATCTGCAGGGTATTTTCAAGCGCTCTGACAAGGAGGAATTTCAGGGACGTGCAGAGGTAAACCACTCTATGTTTGATGATAAGTTGAGATTCAACTTCCAGTTGTTGGGCAATCAGACTGGTTATACAGCAACAAGTGATGGCGGCAGCTTCAATACCTATAGCTGGCGCCAGGCCCTTATCCACAACCCAACAGAGCCTATCAAGAATGCAGATGGATCATGGCACGAGAATACAGGTATCTTCAACTATGACAACCCTGTTTCCCGTATCTATGAATGTGATGGCGAACAGAAGATTTCTCAGACACGATTCAGTTCAAATATCACATTGGCTCCTATCAAGGAACTCACCTTCAACGCACTCTTCTCTTACGACAAGATTAATCAGGAAGGTGGATATTATGAAACCAAAAAGCATATCTCTAATGTTCGCGACGGTATGAACGGCTATGCTTCTACTGGTGGAAGTAGCACGGTTACGAAATTGGTTGAGTTGACTGCACAATTCCATAAGAATTTTGGCGATCATACAATTCAAGCACTTGCTGGTTACAGCTATCAGGAAAGTACCTATAGCAACCAATATGAACGTAACTACAACTTCCCTACCGATTTGTATAGCTGGCATAATATCGGTGTAGGACAGGCTTTGAAGGAAGGTTTGGGAACAGAATATAGCTACTGGCTTGATACGAACCTGATTGGTTTCTTCGGACGTTTGAACTACAACTACAAGAATCGCTATCTGTTAATGGCCAGTGTTCGTCATGAAGCTGCCAGTCAGCTTGCTGGTACCGACAAGCCATGGGGAACCTTCCCTAGTGTGTCACTCGGCTGGCGTATTACTGAAGAAAAGTTCATGAAGAATCAGAAAGTGTTCGATGATATCAAACTGAGAGCAGGTTATGGTGTTACTGGTTCACAGCCTAGCCAGTCATTCCTCGGTGTGCCTCTGTTGGGCTATGGTGATTATTACCTCTATAATGGACAGTGGATTCGCGCATTGCAACCTACCCAGAACTCTAACGACAAGTTGAAGTGGGAAGAGAAGCATGAGTATGATATCGGTGCAGACTTCAGTGTCTTAAACTATCGTTTGAATGTATCTATTGACTGGTACTATCGCCTTATCAAGGGATTGCTCTACGACTATTCCGTACCATCTCCTCCAAATCTCTACACCACTACACGTGCTAACGTTGGCGAGATGAGTAACAATGGTCTTGAAATCATGGTGAATGCCATTCCAGTTCAAACCAAGGACTTCAAGTGGGAAACCACTATAACGTTCTCTACCAACTCCAACAAGTTAAAGAGTTTATCTAACGACCTGTACCAGACATCTTCTGATTACTTTATGACAGGCTGGATAGAAGAACCTATCAAGACAGAGTCACACATCGTACGTATAGGTCATAAGGTGGGAGACATCTATGGTTTCAAAGTAGTAGATGTAGATGAGAGTGGTAAATGGATCTATCTTGACAAGAATGGCAATCGTGTGAACTATGATGATTTCACACATTCATTCGAAGACAAGCAGATTTTAGGTAATGGAGTACCAAAATGGTATCTTGGTTTCAACAACCAGTTCCGCTATAAGAACTTTGATCTTGCCATCAATATGCGAGGAGCCTTTGGTTTCCAAATCATGAATGGTATGAGAATGTTCTATGAGAATAGAAGCCGCCAAGACTGGAACCGTCTGCGCTCTGCTTACGATAAGGTATTTGGCAAGGCTGTACTCAACACTCTGTGTTCTGAGGAATTTAACAGCTATTATGTAGAAAATGGTGATTATTGGAAGATTGATAATATTACTTTGGGCTACAGTTTCAGCAAGATCAACAAGTGGATCAAGGCACTTCGCCTATATGCATCTGTCAATAATGCCATCACCATCACCGGCTACAAGGGAATCGACCCTGAGGTTTCAACTTCCGGTTTGGCTCCTTCGTACGATAATCGTGACAGCTATCCTCATACCCGTGCATTCACCTTCGGTATGAATGTTACATTCTAATGATAATCAATAGATATAAAGTCATGAAAACAAAAATTATATATACTTGCCTTATCGGTGCAGCAGCACTCTTAGGCATATCTTCTTGCACAGACCTGAAAGATACAAATTATACAAACGTCGTTGCAGATGGTTTTCAGCCTACTGATGAAGACGTTGCATCATTATTGTCATCTGCCTATGTTTCTTGGCGAAAGACGATGCTTCTGTGGAATGGTGTGGCACGTGCAGAAATGCTTTCTACCGACCAGGACGTAATCCCTGCACGCCCTAACGGATGGGTAGATGGTGGTGCTTACAAACGTATGCATCAGCATAAGTGGACCAGTGAGGATGATATTCCTTTGCAATCATGGGTCCGCACTTATGATGGTATCAATGCATGCAACCGTGTACTATACCAGATAGAATCGGGTCAAATTCAACTGGGCGACAGAGAGACAACCATCATCTCTGAGCTGAAAGTTTTGAGAGCTTCCTATTACTATCTGCTCGACGATTTGTTTGGCAATGTGCCTATCATCACCAAGTTTGACGTACCTGCCGGCTACTTGCCTGAGCAAAGTACCCGCAAGGAGGTATATGAGTTTATTATTCAAGAACTCACCGAAAATATTCCAAACTTGTCGGAAGAAGTAAATAGCGAGTATTATGGTCGATTCAACAAATGGGCAGGCTATACCTTACTTGCCAAAATGTATCTCAACTCTGAGATATTCAGTGATGGGGCTCACAAGGATTACGATAAGTGTATTGAGGCATGCAACAAAGTCTTGGAATGCGGAAAATATAGTATGGAAACTGTTCGCAAAAATGTGTTCATAACCAATAATGAGAACAGCAAGGAGATAATTTTTGCACTTCCTTTCGACGAGACTTATGTTACCGACTGGAATGCATTCGATTTCCATATGTACAGTTTGCAGCCTGAGAATCAGGCTACCTACAATTTCAAGGCCACTCCATGGGGTGGTGCATGTGTACTCCCTCAATACATTGAATCGTTCGATCCTGATGACCAGCGCTTGAAGGACGACTTCATTTCCGGTCCTCAATATGACAAGAATGGCGGAGTTTTGTATTGTACAATGGGTAATATGAAAGATAAGCCTCTCGATTACGTCAACAAGGTGAACAGTATTGATGACTCTGACGAAAATCAAGGATGGAGATGGGGTAAGTTTGAGTATGCAGAAGGTATAACAAACCGCCTGAGTAACGACTTCCCATTATTGAGATATGCCGATGTTTATCTGATGAAAGCTGAAGCACTCTTAAGAACAGGGCACGCAGACGAAGCTGCGGAACTTGTTACGAAAGTAAGAGAACGCAACTTCACGGAACATCCAACCAAAGCCATCGTCACTGGAGAGCAATTGCAGGAAACCAGTTGTTATGACTACGGACGCCGAGACAACGTCAAGTCAACTCGTGATAATGCTATTATTCAATATGGCAGAATGCTTGATGAGTTAGGTTGGGAATTCTCTCAGGAAGGACGTCGCCGTCAGGATATGGTCAGATTTGGAGTATTCACTACTCGCTCTTGGTTCTCTCATGATGCAAGTAGTAAGGAAAAGAATTTATATCCAATTCCTAACAGTCAGATACTGACCAATCCAAAACTGAAGCAGAACCCTGGTTATTAAAGAGGTTTCAATAATTCTGTCTTTATCAAGGACTAGAAAAGAAATCTTCTGAAGAAATTTACATATTATACTGCACTATTATGCGCGAATCGATACTTTTATCTTAATTCGCACAAAATAGTGCAGTAATATTTATATGATATGAATTTCTAAGTTACTTTTTGAGTGTTACATAATATAAAGTATTTGGTACATGTGATAAAGTAGAATTCTGCTTTTTTGCTTACCTTTGCAGCCACAAATAACAATTTAGTACACTAATAGCTTAATAGTAATTACAATGAACAAGAATGTTATATACGCAGCTTTGATGTTTGTGCTAACGATGTCCTCCGGCAGTGCTTCAGCGCAGCAGTTGCCCTATCAGAATCCATCCCTCTCGGCTCATGAGAGAGCGGTAGATTTGTGTGGACGTCTCACGCTGGAAGAGAAAGCCTCTCTGATGCTGGATGATTCGCCGGCTATCCCTCGATTGGGAATCAAGAGATTCCAATGGTGGAGCGAGGCACTGCATGGTGTGGCGAACATGGGAGATGTAACCGTTTTCCCGGAACCTATCGGAATGGCAGCATCGTTTAACGACAGAATGGTGTATAGCGTCTTTGATGCTACATCTGATGAGATGCGTGCCAAATGGAATGAACTGCAGCAAAAGGGTGAAGATGTAACCCGTTTCCATGCCCTCTCGGTCTGGACTCCAAACGTGAATATCTTCCGTGATCCTCGCTGGGGACGTGGACAGGAAACCTATGGTGAGGATCCTTATCTTACCAGTAGGATGGGATGCGCCGTGGTGCGCGGACTGCAGGGACCTGAGAATACGAAATACCGTAAACTCTGGGCTTGTGCCAAGCACTATGCGGTTCATAGCGGACCAGAATGGGCTCGTCATACAGACAATATTACCGATGTTACACCGCGCGACCTTTGGGAAACTTATATGCCTGCCTTCAAATCACTGGTGCAGGATGCCAAGGTGCGCGAGGTGATGTGTGCCTATCAGCGCTGGGATGATGAACCATGCTGCGGCAACACCCGATTGCTTCAGCAGATATTGAGAGATGAGTGGGGATTCAAATACCTGATGGTTTCTGACTGCGGAGCGGTCACCGATTTCTGGTCCAGCCATAAGGTTTCTAGTAATGCAAGAAATGCGGCTGTCAAGGGCGTGCTGGCTGGTACGGATGTAGAGTGTGGATATAATTATGTTTATAAGTCAGTGCCAGAGGCAGTGAAGTATGGTGCCCTTACTGAAGAAGAAGTTGACAAGCATGTGATTCGTCTGCTCGAAGGTCGCTTCGACTTGGGCGAGATGGATGACAACAAGATCGTATCATGGTCGAAGATTCCTGTAACGGTGCTTTGTAGCAAGGCGCATCGCCAGCTCTCGCTCGATATGGCTCTGCAGACCATGACGCTGCTCCAAAACAATAATGAGGTATTGCCTCTCAATAAAAAGGTAAAGAAGATTGCTTTCATCGGACCAAATGTGGATAACGAACCGATGATGTGGGGAAACTATAATGGTACTCCACGACAGACAATTACCATCCTGGATGGTATCAGAAGTCGTTTGAAGAAAAACCAGGTCGTCACCTTTAATGGGTGCGACTTGGTGAACGACCAAACTTTGAATTCTTACTTCGACCAGTGTAGCATGGATGGCAAGATGGGCTTTAAGGGTACTTTCTGGAACAACCGTAAGATGGAAGGCAAGCCTGTTGCCATCACCCAGGAGAAGAATCCTGTGCAGGTAACGACCTATGGTCAGCACTCTTTTGCTCCTAATGTTAAGTTGGTGGACTTCTCTGCAAAATATGAAACCGTGTTCCGTCCTAAGCAGACTGACAAGGTGTTGCTCGACGTGGCTGGTTGCGGTCACTACGAGGTATATCTGAATGGTGAGAAGAAGGCAGAGCATTCTATCTGGCGCACTACTGAGAGTCGTATCGAGTTCCAAGCCGAGAAGGGTAAGGAGTATCAGATAGAAATCCGCTATGCGGAAATGCCTAACTATAATGCCGACATGAAGTTCAATATCGGGCATGAGAATCCTATCGACTATCAGGCTTCGCTCAAGCAGTTGAAGGATTGCGAGACAGTAGTCTTCGTGGGTGGCATCTCTCCACAGTTGGAAGGTGAGGAAATGCCTATCGAGATTTCTGGCTTCAAGGGTGGTGACCGCACCAACATTGAATTGCCGAAGGTGCAGCGCAATTTCCTGAAGGCTTTGAAGGAGGCGGGCAAAAAGGTGGTCTTTGTCAACTGCTCGGGTTCAGCTATCGCCTTGACTCCAGAGACAGAGAGTTGCGATGCCATTCTCCAGGCCTGGTATCCTGGTCAGGAAGGTGGTGAGGCAGTGGCTCGTGTACTCTTCGGAGAGTACAATCCTGCCGGCAAGTTGCCTGTTACGTTCTATAAGAATTCGGAGCAGTTGCCTGATTTCAAGGATTACAGCATGAAGGGCAGAACCTATCGTTATATGAACGATGCGCTCTTCCCATTCGGTTATGGCTTGAGCTACACTTCTTTCTGTATAGGCGATGCTACACTTTCCAACTCTATCATGAAGAAGGGTGAGAAGATTACGCTGAAGGTACCGGTAAGCAACGTGGGAAAGAAGGATGGAACCGAGGTGGTGCAGGTGTATGTGAAGGACCCTGCCGATACCGATGGACCATTGAAGACCTTGAAGGCTTTCGAGAGAGTGGAGGTGAAAGTAGGAAAGACTGCTGAGGCTGTCATTACGCTGGATAGCAGTAACTTCGAGCTCTTTGATGCTGCAACCAATACCGTCCGTGCCAAGGCAGGAAAGTATGAGGTTTATTATGGCAGCAGTTCGGCTGATAAGGACTTGAAGAAACTGGATATCCTATTTCAATAGTGACAGTTTCCAAATGGAATTTCAGACAATCATCAAATTAATTATAATTCATAATATGAGAAGAACCCAAATAGTATTATCTCTGCTTTTGGCTGGCATGGGAACTGCAGCAACTGCACAGAATATCAACTTGCCAATCATTCAGACCAAGTACACTGCCGATCCTGCACCTTATGTGCATAACGATACGGTTTATCTCTACACCACCCACGATGAGGATGGGGCAGAGGGGTTCCTGATGAAAGACTGGCTGCTCTATACCTCAACGGATATGGTAAACTGGCAAGACCGTGGTGCCGTGGCTTCATTGAAAGACTTCAAGTGGTTCAAGGGCGAGAATGGTGCCTGGGCAGAGCAGGTCATCGAGCGCAATGGAAAATGGTATATGTATTGCTCTATCCACGGTCATGGCATCGGAGTGCTGGTAGCAGATAGTCCATACGGACCGTTCAAGGATCCTCTCGGAAAGCCTCTGGCATGGGAGGGCGACTGGTTCGACATCGACCCTACCGTATGGATAGATGATGATAATCAGGCATACATGTATTGGGGCAACCCCGTGTTGAAGGCTGTGAAACTGAACGAGGACATGATTTCATATTCTGATTCCATCATGCACTTCCCGAAGATTCAGGATTATCAGGAAGGGCCTTGGTTCTGGAAGCGCAATGGCAATTATTATATAGCCTATGCTTCTACCTGCTGTCCTGAGGGCATCGGTTATGCGATGAGCAAGAATCCGCTCGGACCATGGGAATATAAGGGACATATCATGAACCACACGCCTCGTACTCGTGGCAATCATCCGGGCATCATCGACTACAAGGGCAAGAGCTATTGCTTCGGTTTGAATTATGACATCTTCCGTTTGGAAACCAGCCGGCATGCTGAGCGCCGTTCTGTTTCTGCTGCCGAAATGACTTACAATCCTGACGGAACCATCCAGGAGTTGCCATACTTCCAGGACTGCAAGCTGGAGCAGATAGAATGGTTCAACCCTTATCGCCAGGTTGAGGCTGAGACGATGGCTTGGGGCTATGGATTGAAGACGCAGCCTAAGAATGAATGGGCGCAGAAGGAAAAATGGAACCAGGTGGTTACGAATGTTGATGAGGGAAAGTATATCCTCGTGAAGGGTGTTGACTTCAAGAAAGGTGCAAGTAAGTTTGATGTTTCTGCCTCTTGCCACATGTTGGGTGGCAGCATCGAAATCCGTCTTGATGGGGTAAACGGTCAGTGTATCGGCAAGGTGGATATCAGCAACACCAAGGACGAATACAAAACCTTCTCTACTCAGGTGAAGAAGGTAAAGGGTGTGCATGATCTCTACTTCGTCTTCAAGGGAGGTGACATCCAGAAACAGAACCTCTTCTTCCTGGATTGGTGGAAGTTTGTGGAGTAAAAGTTCTGCTCAGTAATTATTATTTATCACAGCACAGCCTCGTGGTGGCTTTGTGATGGTTATCAAATAATTAATGTAATCAGTAAATAAGAAAATGAAGAAACAACTAATGATTGCTCTGCTGAGCATCGCGCCTGCCTTGGGTGTTGTGGCGCAAGATAAACTTTATAAGGATGAGTTCCCGCTGGGCGACATCACCCTTCTGGACGGACCATTGAAGCATGCTCGCGACTTGAACGTGCAGGTGCTCCTGAAATATGATTGCGACCGCATGTTGGCCCCTTACCGCAAGGAGGCTGGCTTGCAGCCTCGCAAACCTTCTTATCCCAATTGGGATGGACTGGACGGACATGTGGGCGGACATTATCTGTCGGCTCTTGCCATCAATGCGGCCACAGGCAATGAGGAATGCCGAAAGCGCATGGAATATATGATATCCGAGCTCCAGCTGGTGCTTGATGCCAACAATCAGCGTCCTGAAGCCTGGTGTCATAACTATATAGGTGGTGTTCCGAATAGTGCCAAGATGTGGACAGCTTTCAGTAAAGGCGATTTCGGACCTTACTTCGGAACATGGGCACCTTTCTATAATATTCATAAAATGTATGCAGGTCTTCGTGATGCATGGCTCTATTGCGGAAATGAACAGGCAAAGAATCTGTTTCTGAAGTTCTGCGATTGGGCAGTGGACATAACACGTGATTTGAGCGATGAACAGATGGAGAAAATGCTAGGTAACGAGCATGGAGGCATGAACGAGGTGCTTGCTGATGCATACGCTGTTACCGGAGAACAGAAATATCTGGACTGTGCCCGCCGCTTCTCCCACAGACAGTTGCTTGTTCCTCTGGAAAACGGTAAAGACTGCCTTGACAATATGCATGCCAATACGCAGATTCCGAAGGTTATCGGCTATCAGCGCATTGCTGAGTTGGCTCATGATGTACAATATCACAATGCCAGCGAGTATTTCTGGGAAATTGTGACACGTCAGCGTTCGCTCGCTTTGGGTGGAAACAGTCGTCGTGAGCACTTCCCGACTAAGGAAACTTGCATAGACTATATCAACGACATCGATGGACCGGAATCTTGCAATACGTATAATATGCTGAAGCTTACCGAGGATTTGAACCGAGTGAAGCACGATGGCATGTATGGCGACTTTTACGAGACTGCGATGTTCAACCATATCCTCTCTGCCCAGCATCCGCAACATGGCGGCTATGTCTATTTCACTTCCGCCCGTCCTCGTCATTACCGCAACTATTCTGCCCCTAATGAGGCAATGTGGTGTTGTGTGGGAACAGGCATGGAAGACCACGGAAAGTATGGACAGTTTGTCTGGACGCACGATAAGGGTGTGAAGGCGGAAGAGGATGCACTGTACGTGAATCTCTTCGTGGCTTCCGAATTGAATTGGAAGGAACGGAAGATGGTGATTCGTCAGCAGACCGCTTTCCCATATGCTGAGACATCTAATATAGAGGTAACTAAGGGCAAAGGTATCTTCACCTTGAAGATTCGTAAGCCATCGTGGTGTGATAACTTCACCGTGAAGGGTGTAGGTTTTGATGCCGATAGTTATGAAGAGAATGGATTTGTCTGCATCAAGCGCAAATGGAAGAAGGGTGACCAGGTCGAAATCTCTATGCCTATGCATGCTTACATCAAACCGATGATCAATGTGCCTCAGTATGTGGCAATCATGTATGGTCCTATCCTGCTCGGCATGAAAACGGGAACAGAGGATATGCGTTCGCTCATTGCCGATGATAGTCGTTTCGGACAATATGCTGGTGGTATGAAGTTGCCGCTCGATAAAGCTCCAATCCTTCTGCCTAAGCATCTGAATGACATTGCCAAGGACTTGAAGCCAATTCCTGGCAAGCCATTGCACTTTAAACTTGCCACCCGAATGGAGAATGCCATTGATGGTGAACTGCAGCCTTTCTTCGAGATTCACGATTCCCGATATATGATGTATTGGTTGGCACTCGGCGAGAATGATTACAAGGCTTATATGCAGAAGTTGGCTGATGAGGAAACAGCCCGTCAGGCTTTGGAGGCTAGAACTGTGGATAAGGTGAACCCTGGAGAACAGCAGCCAGAGACCGACCATCGTATGGAGACAGATGATTCGAACAAGGGTAATACAGAGGGTATCTTCTTCCGTGATGCAAAGGATGGCCATTATTTCAGCTATCTGATGAAGACTAAAGGTGAGAACAACCTTAGTCTCCAACTTAAGTTCTGGGGGCAGGATGAGTGGCGCACTAGTGAGTTTGATATCTACATTGACAATCAACTTCTGACAAGTGTAAACAACAGTCATCGCTGGCGCACCACACAGTTTAAGACCGTTGATTATGCCATTCCTTCAGAGTTTGTTAAGGGCAAGAAGGAAATAAGAGTGAAGTTTGTGGCTCATAAGGGCAAGCAAGTTGGACAGATTTATGGAGTTCGACTTGTGAAGAATTAATTGAAGTTAAAGTAGTTATCACTCGCTACGGTCGTTCGGGAAGTTAAGAGACAATAGTCTTCTAGCTTAAAATGTAGGACATTTGTCCCTTAACTTCCTTCTTACTTCCCTAACTTTACTTAACTTCCCCACATGCGAAAGTTCAGTTTTTCATAATTTCTCTATTTACTAAAAATTACAGTATGAAATTTCAAATGAAGGTCAATTTTCCATGGTCAAGGCCTCTCTTGGCCTGTTGTTTTGTGATGCTTGCCCTCACATCAATGGCTGATTCCTTTATCAGCTTCCGACAGCAAGGGGGAGCATTCCCTATTTCCACCGCCTCTCAGATGTCTGGTATCTGCATGGATGCTCACGAAAAACAAGGTGTGATCCCATCCTCATTGGTACATACGGAGTGAGTGAAGTTATTACTCGTCTTGCCAAGAAAGGCATCTTGCCAGAGCGTTCGCTCAAGGGCAAGTGGGATAGCTTTGTCATCAAGACCCTTGATCATCCTGCCAAGGGCATGGAGCGTGCCTTGGTGGTGGCAGGTTCTCTAGTGGGGTATTCGGTTGCCATTCAATGGTCTTTTCTATGACATCGTTAATGTATTCAAACAGATTGATGCCAATATCAGTGATGTGCCTGTAAGTATGTTGACATCGAAGTCGGAAATCTCCGACCGTCTTCAAAAAACACTTCGGCATGTCGCCTACTGATTATGAAATGAAGTTTGGCGAAGAGGAAAATGTGAATGATGAGGAAGAATGATTGCATGTGAAATAATTAGCAAAGAAAAAGGAACATGGTGAAACGCTGTGTTCCTTTTTTTTGTCTACCTTTGCAGAAAAAATCAATGAATAATAAAATCTTTCTTATTTTCTTATGAAGAAGTATCTCTTATTAGTATTTGTGCTGCTAGGCATCATCTCTACAGCTGATGCAGCCAAACAGTTTGTGAAGTTTGATGTAACTTTAGCAGATAAGGCCCTTCGCCTGACGGGTACGAAGGATTCCATCCGCTACTCTTCTTCCGATTGGAAGGGAGTGAAGATGGCTGTTGCAAACTTGCGCAATGATCTGCGTCAGGTAACGGGCAGCGAATGCGCTCCCATCTTGGTGGCCACTGTAGGCAAGAGCGAACTTGCCAAGAAATATCCCAAGCATTGCAAGCTGCTGAAGGGAAAGTGGGAACAGTATCTCATCTTTACCGATAAGGGGCAACTTGTCATTCTAGGCTCCGATAAGCGTGGCACCATCTATGGTATCTATGAGTTGTCTCGCCAGATAGGTGTGTCGCCTTGGTATTGGATGGCTGATGCGCCTATCCAGCATCATGACCAATTGTATATCCTTCCTGGCACTTATACCGATGGAGAACCCAAGGTGAAATACCGTGGCATCTTTATCAATGACGAGTGGCCATCTTTTGGTGGATGGTGCGGCAACCAGTTTGGGGGCATCAATTCCAAGGCTTATAGCCATATCTTCGAACTATTGCTCCGCTTGAAAGCCAACTATTTCTGGCCTGCCATGTGGGCTACTGCCTTTAATGAGGATGACCCCAAATCACCACAGTTGGCAGATGACATGGGCATCGTGATGGGTACCTCCCACCATGAGCCGATGATGCGAGCACATAAGGAGTATGTGCGTCGCAAGGCTGAGGTGGGTCCATGGGATTATGCACAGAACCCTGAGCGCATCGAGAAGTTCTTCTCTGATGGCTTGAAGCGCAACAGCAAGTATGAGAACATCATTACCATTGGTATGCGAGGTGATGGCGATGTGGCGATGGGCAACGGCAAGGACGAGGACAACATCAAGACATTAGGAAAAGTGATTGAAGCACAGCGTCGCATCATCAAGGATTGCTATGGCAAGCCGGCAAGCTCTGTGCCGCAGCTCTGGGCTATCTTTACCGAGGTGCAGCGATACTATGATGCAGGTTTCAACGTACCTGATGATGTAACCCTGCTCTTCTGCGACAACAACTGGGGCTATATCCGCCGTAAGGGTACCGCCGCAGAACGCAAGCGCAAGGGTGGACTGGGCTTGTATTATCACATCGACATGAATGGTGGTCCATGGAACGACCGTTGGGTGAACACCACAACCATCCCGAAACTCCGTGAGCAGCTGCATGAGGCATACGCCAGCGGCATCGACCGCATCTGGATCATCAACGTGGGCGACTTGAAGCCGAAGGAGGTGCCTATCGACTTCATCATGGACTATGCATGGAACCCAGATGCGGTGAAACCAGGAGATGAACTGCCATGGTTGGAACGATTCTCTCAAAGCATCTTCGGAGAGAAATATGCCAAGGAAACAGCCGACTTGATAGCCAAATACAGCAAGTATAATCTTCTGCGCAAGCCTGAGGCTCAGGTGCCAGGCTTGTTTAATGAGCATGAGATGCTGGTGATGTCACAGCGTTGGCAGTCGTTGGTGGAAAGGGCAGAGCTGTTGCGCAAGCAGATGCCTAAGGAGAAGCAGGATGCTTTCTACCAGTTGGTTTATTATCCAGTGGTGGCAAGTGTTGGTGTGGCAGAAATATACAATCATGCCACCATGGGTGACAGCCTCGGTGTGGAGGTGTTGATGAAGAAAGACCAGCAGTTGAACGACTATTATAATAATGTGTTGGCAGGAGGCAAGTGGAAAGGCATGATGATGGATAATCACATCGGTTATACTAAATGGTCAATTCCAGACAAGAATCGCAACCCGATGACTTTGGGTATGAAGGTGGAGCATCCGTTAAATGTACCTGTTTCCACCACGGAGATTGGCATTCCTGCCTATCAGTACTGCCGAATCAAGGAAGGCAAGAATGCCAAGTGGATATTCTTGCCAGACTTGGGCAGAGGTAAGGGATGCATGGGCATCGACCATGTGATGGTAGCAAGTGAGCCGGATGGCAAGGGGGCATCGCTAGAATACGATTTCGAACTTTCTTCTGATATGCAGCAGCTTTCCATCGCCCTCGGCATTCTGCCAACCCAGGATGTCTATCCAGCTCGTGGTCTTCGCATCGGAGTGCAGATAGACGACCAGCCCTTGCAGATTGTGGATGCTCGCGCAGGATTTGTGGATACCTTTGCCGAGTACACTCCTCAGAACCTCGCTGTGTCCAAGGTGTTGAAACCATTGCCTGAGCAGCCTAAACTGGTTTTGAATGGTTGGTGGAAAGGGAAGAAGCAGTTGCGAAGAGATGAAATCTTTGACAACCAGCGTTGGTTGGCAGCTACATCATCATCTGCAGTCAAGGCTGGTAAGCATACGCTTCGTATCGTGATGATAGACCCTGAGATTGTCTTGGAGCAGGTGGTTATCAATCCAGACAACAACAGATACAGCTATTTCGGGCAAAACTTTTAGGTAAAGATGTAAAAACGGTGTGTTTCTTTTGAAATGCACCGTTTTTTTCTTACACCATGGTTGTTTTGCTAAAGTATTTGTAACATACAGCAAAGTAAAATGTCTGTTTTATTGCTACCTTTGCGCTCAAAAATAGTAACTAATAATTTTGGACAAACAATGAACAATAAGTTTTTGATTGCTTCGGCTTTGTGCATGAGTATGAGCGCAACGATGAATGCGCAGAATCCTATCGTGCAAACACAGTTGACTTCAGACCCAGCTCCTCTTCCTGTCGGTGACCGGCTTTATGTCTATGCTGGTCATGATGAAGACAAGGCAGATTTCTTTTGGATGAACGAATGGCGCGTGTATTCCACAACTGATATGGTAAACTGGACCGACCATGGTTCACCACTCGACCTGAGTTCTTTTTCTTGGGCTGACGACCGTGCATGGGCGGCACAAACCATCGAAAGAAATGGTAAGTATTACTGGTATATCTGTGCGCACTCTAAACTGACGGGCGGAATGGCTATCGGCGTAGCTGTGGCTGATTCTCCTACCGGTCCGTTCAAGGATGCGCTGGGAAAACCGCTTTTCGATAATGGAAGTTGGGACAATATCGACCCTACCGTCTGGATGGACGAGGATGGTCAGGCTTATCTCTATTGGGGTAATCCGCATCTTTACTATGCCAAACTGAATAAAGATATGATCAGCTTCAAGGGTGGTATAGATGCTAAGGCAGCTGTTGATGAAAAGCGTGAAGTGGGCAGAATCGTGATGACTGAGGAGGGATTCGGTTCGCCTGACGTGGAGAAGCGCGATTCTACCCGAAAATATAAAGATTGCTACACAGAGGGACCTTGGTTCATGAAGCGTGGCAAGAACTATTATATGCTTTATGCAGCAGGTGGAGTGCCTGAGCACATTGCTTATTCCATGAGCAAGAAGCCTTTCGGACCATGGAAGTATATGGGCGAAATCATGCCATTGGAAGATACGGGTTCCTTTACTAACCATTGCGGTGTTACCGACTTCAAGGGCAAGTCTTATTTCTTCTATCATACGGGTAAACTGGGTGGCGGATTCGGACGCAGTGTGGCTGTGGAAGAATTCAAATATAATGCCGACGGCACATTCCCAATTATCCACCATACTCAGGAAGGAGTGGCTCCTATCGCAACCCTCAATCCTTACAAGCGTCAGGAGGCTGAAACCATCGCTTTCTCTAAGGGAGTGAAGTCGGAGCAGACCGATGATACGGGTGTTTATATCTCAGAAATTCATACAGGTGATTATATCAAGGTACGTGAGGTGGATTTTGGAAATGAGAGTCCGGATGCATTTGCCATTTCAGCGGCGTGCTCTTCGCTTGGAGGTTCGCTGGAGGTTCATCTCGATAAGGAAGATGGCGAACTGATAGCTAAACTTGATGTTACCAAGACCGGTGGCTGGGAAAAGTGGAAGACTTTCTCGGCACAAATGCTAAAGAAAGTGACAGGAAAGCATGATATATACTTCGTGTTCAAGGGATTGAAGGGAAGCAAACTCTTCAATTTCGACTGGTGGAAGTTTGAGAAGAAATTCGCCAATCCTGTGGTTTGGGCTGATGTGCCTGATGTGGATGTAATCCGTGTGGGTGACAGCTTCTATATGGTAAGCACCACCATGCATCTGATGCCGGGTGCGCCTATCATGAAATCGAAGGATCTGGTGAACTGGGAAACCGTGAACTATATCTTCCCTAAACTTACCGATTCGCCTAAGTATGACATGAAGGAGGGTACGGTGTATGGTCGTGGTCAGTGGGCTACATCCTTGCAGTATCATCGTGGCAAGTTCTATGCGCTCTTTGCTCCGAACGATAATCCTGGTGGAGAGACTTATATCTGCACCGCCGATGATATCGAGGGTAAATGGACCATCCACAGCCGTTTGCAGCATTTCCATGATGCCGCTCTCTTCTTCGATGATGACGACAAGGCATACGTGGTTTATGGCACGGGAGAGATGGTGCAGCTGAATGCAGACTTGACAGATGTGGTGCCGGGCAGCCATCGCAAACTCTTTGAGCGTGATGCGGATGAAACTGGCTTGCTAGAAGGTTCCCGTATGATTAAGCATAATGGCAAGTATTATCTCCTGATGATTTCATGGACCAAGGGACATCCGCGCCGTGAAGTGTGCTATCGTGCTGATAAGATGACGGGTCCTTACGAAAAGAAGGTGATTCTGGAGACAGAGTTTGCCGGATTCAACGGTGTGGGACAAGGTACGATTGTAGATGATAAGGATGGTAACTGGTATGGCATCGTATTCCAAGACCGTGGTGGAGTGGGCAGAGTGCTCACGCTGGAGCCATGTACCTGGAAGGATGGATGGCCTATACTGACCGATGAAAAGGGCAATATTCCTGCCCAGATGCAGAAGCCGGTGCTGGGTTATGACGGCAAGGGACTCGTGTATAGCGACGACTTCTCTAAAGATAAGCTGGAATTGCAGTGGCAGTGGAACCATAATCCTGTGGATAATGCCTGGTCACTCACAGAGCGCAAGGGCTGGCTCCGCCTGAAAACATCCCGTATCGTTCCTAATATCTTCCTGGCTCCCAATACCATCAGTACCCGTACCGAGGGACCAACCTGCAAGGGAATCATCAAGATGGATGTGAGCAAGATGAAGGATGGCGATGTGGCTGGTCTGTCAGCCTTCCAGGGTGATGCAGCACTGCTTTCTATCGTAAAGGAAGGCAAGAAGCTCTTTGTGGTAGGTACCAAGGAGAGTGTGGCTCTGACGGATAAGGAGAAGGCGGTGACCGGTGTGAAGCGTGAGGAGGTGTATCGCCAGCCTTTGAATCTGAAGCAGGATAAGGCAACGAAATCAAGCATCATCTATCTGAAGATGAGTTGCGATTTCCGTCTTCATCAGGATCTCGCCACCTTATTATATAGTATAGATGGAAAGACCTGGATTCCTGCCATCAAGGATTTCAAGATGCAGTATGATTATCGCCGTCTCTTCATGGGTACCCGTATCGCCATCTATAATTATGCCACAAAGGCTGCTGGCGGATATGTGGATGTGGATAGCTTTGAGTATCAAAAACAGTAGAATGATTTTAGTATAAAAAAATAAATATGAGATATTGTAGGTTATTATTGGTAGTATTTATTTTCATATCATCATTGGCAACCGTAAAGGCTGCCAATGATTCTTTTGTTTCTGCCCATCAGCCATTTGTTGCTTTTGAGCAGACTCAGGGAGCTTTTCCTGTGGTTTCTTCCGGGATTACTTCTGAGATTTATCTTGATGCTGCTGAGCCTCAGGGCGTGAAGCGTGCTGCAGAAGATCTGCGCTCTGATATCTACAAGGTAACGGGCAAATCGCCTAGAGTCTGTTGCGACGGCGAATGGCCGGTGCGTTATCCCGTCATCATCGGTACGTATGGTAAGGGAGATGTGGTTACCCGTCTGGCTAAACGGGGCTTGCTCAACGAGAAAGCCTTGAAGGGAAAATGGGAGAGCTACGTGGTCAAGACCCTGGAACATCCGATGAAGGGAGTGGACAAGGCTTTGGTGATTGCTGGTTCGGATATGCGAGGCACCATCTATGGCATCTATGAACTCTCCCGACAGATGGGCGTTTCGCCATGGTATTGGTGGGCAGATGTGCCTGTGGTTAAGCATAACGAGGTGTTTGTGGAGAAGTGCAACGTGGAGTTGGGCGAACCAAAGGTGAAATATCGTGGTATCTTTATCAACGATGAGTTCCCCTGCATGACTTCCTGGGCTCGGGATATGTTCGGGGGTATGAACAGCAAGATGTATGCGCATGTCTTCGAACTCCTGCTGCGCCTCAAGGCCAACTGTCTCTGGCCTGCTATGTGGGGCTCCTTCAAGGAGTACAAGCCGCTGATTCCTATCCTGAAAGATGAGAACGGGATGTACGAGGGCAACTGCTTCAATGAGGATGACCCCGAAAATCCTCGTCTGGCAAATGAATATGGCATCATTATGGGTACTTCTCATCACGAACCGATGATGCGTTCGCAGCAGGAATGGATCAGACATAAGAAAAACTATGGCAATGCCGACTGGAACTGGCAGACCAACCGGAAGGCTATCTCCCGTTTCTTCTCGGAAGGAATAGAGAATACCAAGAACTATGAGAATCTCGTAACGATTGGTATGCGTGGAGACGAAGACCGTCCGATGACTGATGCGGGTAGCAGGGAGGCTAACTTCCGACAGATGGAGGAAATTATCGCTGCACAGCGACAGATGATAGCCAAGGCTACCGGTAAACCTGCTTCTGAGACTCCTCAGGTGTGGACTCTCTATAGCGAGGTGCTTGATTACTATGACCAGGGCTTGAAGGTGCCGGATGATGTAATCGTGATGCTTTGCGATGATAATTTCGGTCATGTGAGACGCCTTCCTTACCTGGGTAAGGAGAAGCATAAAGGTGGCTACGGCATGTATTATCATGTGGGCTATTATGGTGCGCCAAGGGCAAGCAAGTGGCTCACGATGTCGACTATTTCTGAAATGTGGGAGCAGTTGCAGGCTACCTATCAGTATGGGGTGGATAAGCTCTGGATGCTCAATGTGGGGGATATCAAGCCGCATGAGTTTGCCATCGACTTCTTCATGGATATGGCATGGAACCCTGATCAGTTTAATGCCTATCATCTTAGAAAGTATGCCGAGCGATTCTCGGCATCGCAGTTTGGTGAGCAGCATGCAGAGGATATAGCCGATCTTCTGCTTCTCTACGGCCGTTATGCTTCGCGTATTAATGCCGAGATGCTTGATGACAAGACTTACAATCTCCAGTCGGGCGAGTTCAAGGCTGTGAGGGATGAGTTCCTAGCCTTGGAAGCGAAGGCGCTTCGGATAGAAGCTTTGCTGGATAAGGATCAGAAGGATGCTTATCAGGAACTGGTGCTTTTCCCGATTCAGGGCATGGCTAATCTCTATGATATGTATTACTCGCTGGCAATGAACAGGAAACTCTTTGCCGAGGGCGACGAGGAGGCGAATCGCTGGGCTGATGATGTGGAGAAGTGTTTCGTAAGAGATTCTATGCTCTGTAGGCACTATAACCAGGAGATAGCTGCGGGCAAGTGGAACCACATGATGGACCAGGTGCATATAGGTTACACAGAGTGGCATGCGCCAAGACACAACGTGATGCCGAAGGTATATCGCATTCAGGAGAATGACCAGCAGGATAAGCCTCTTACCACAGGATTCGTCTTTATGGAAAAAGGCGGAGTGGTGTCTATCGAGGCTCAGCATGTGGGTGAATGCCGGAATGCATCAGATGCTTCCTGGAAAATCATCCCGGGATTGGGCCGTTCTCTGTCGGGCATTGCTCTGTTCCCTTATACGGCTTCGGTGGAAAATGCCTGGCTGAAATATCGGATGAACCTGAATACACTGACCGATTCCGTGAATGTCTATCTCACGGTAGCTGCCGTGATGCCTTTCCTGAAAGGTGGACATCAGGTGGCACTCAGTTTGGATGGAGGTGAAGAGGTGGTTGTCCATCTCAACCAAAACCTGAACTGGGAGCATAAATATGACTTGATGTATCCTACTGCTGCTGCACGAGTGATTCAAAACAAGGTTCGTCTTCGTCTGGATAAGAATAAGGGAAAGATGCATTCTTTGCTGCTTAGACCTTTGCAGCCGGGCATCGTATTCGAGAAAATTGAGGTGGATTGTGGAGGAGGTTATGTACCATCACGTCTTGGAATGCCGGAAACTTCTTACAGATTGGAAAAATAAAACAGATTTTCTTTCGGGGACAGATATATTTTTTGTATATTTGTCCCCAACTTTTAAGATACAATCTTCTAAAAACAGAAATAATGAATGTAAAAAGACAATGTTTTATTGCTGCTCTGATGCTGGGAACTCTTATGCCTGCTTCTGCTGCAAAGGCGGTAAAGAGTGATAATAGTACCCGACTTTGGTATAACGCCCCAGCCCAGCAGTGGCTGGAGGCTCTGCCTATCGGAAACTCTCATCTGGGAGGTATGGTGTATGGTGGAACCACCGACGAGAATATCCAGTTGAATGAGGAGACTTTCTGGAGTGGCGGTCCCCATAACAACATTAGTAAGAAATCCCTGGAGAATCTGCCAAAGGTGAGGGAACTCATCTTCAATGGCAGGGAAGAGGAGGCTGCTGCTCTCATCAACCAGACCTTCATCCCAGGTCCTCATGGCATGAGATTCCTGCCGATGGCAAATCTGCACATCAGAATGAAGAATCAGGGAAAGGCTGAGCAGTTTGTGCGCGACCTGGACTTGAAGAGGGCGATTGCCACGACTTCTTTCGTGATGGATGGCGTAAGATATACCCGTACCACCTTTGCTTCGCTGGCTGATGGCGTCATCGTTTGCCACATCACGGCGAGTAGAAAGGGTGCTTTGAGTATCGATGTTACCCTGGATTCGCCTTTTGAACATCAGACTCAGAAGACTGCGAATGGTGTAGTGCTGAAGGTGAAGGGACAAGACCAGGAAGGCATCAAGGCGGCTCTTGCTGCAGAATGTGTGGCGGATGTAAGGACGGATGGCACCGAGGCAACCATCATCGTGAGCGCTGCTACCAACTTTGTGAACTATCACGATGTATCGGGCAATGCTGCCCAGCGCAATGCCGACTATATAAATAAGGTGAAACTGATGAGCTACGCACAGTTGGAGAAACGCCATGTGGAGGCTTACCAGAAGCAGTTTGCTACATCTTCCTTGGTTCTGCCAACCGATGCCAATGCTTCGTTGCCTACCAACCAGCGCCTGGAGAAATTTGCGGGCAGCAAGGATATGGCGATGGTAGCGCTGATGTATAACTATGGTCGCTATCTGCTCATTTCCTCTTCCCAGCCTGGCGGACAGGCGGCAAACCTGCAGGGTGTTTGGAATGACAGCAGAAATGCGCCTTGGGACAGCAAATATACCATCAACATCAATACGGAGATGAACTACTGGCCTGCCGAGGTAACGAATCTCGGTAACACCACGGAGCCTCTGTATTCGCTCATTAAGGATTTGAGCGTAACGGGAGCACAGACGGCTAGGAAAATGTATGGCTGCCGTGGCTGGATGGCTCATCATAACACCGATATCTGGCGCATAGCAGGTCCGGTGGATGGTGCGCAGTGGGGTATGTTTCCGAATGGTGGTGCCTGGCTCACCACCCATCTCTGGCAGCATTATCTCTATACGGGCGACAAGACTTTCCTCAAGCAGTGGTATCCGGTGATAAAAGGGGCTGCAGAGTTCTATCTCGACTATATGCAGAAACTGCCAGGCACCGAATGGAAGGTAACCGTGCCGTCGGTGAGTCCGGAACAGGGACCTATGGGTAAGAGAACTGCCGTAACGGCTGGTTGCACGATGGATAACCAGATAGCCTTTGATGCCTTGACCAATGCTGTGAAGGCTTCAGAAATATTAGGTGTTGATGAGGCTGGACGCAAGGAGATGCAGCAGCTGATTTCGCAGATTCCACCGATGCAGATAGGAAAGTACGGACAGTTGCAGGAGTGGCTTGTGGATGCGGATGATCCGAAGAACGAGCATCGCCATATCTCGCATCTCTACGGATTGTATCCATCCAATCAGATTTCTCCTTTCTCTCATCCGGAACTTTTCCGTGCTGCAGCCACCACCCTGAAGCATCGTGGCGACCAGGCTACGGGCTGGAGTCTGGGTTGGAAGACGAACTTCTGGGCACGCATGCTCGATGGCAATCATGCATTCAGAATCATCAGCAATATGCTTCGTCTGTTGCCATCTGATGCGCAGGCAAAGGAGTATCCTGATGGCAGAACCTATCCGAATCTCTTCGATGCCCATCCGCCATTCCAGATTGACGGCAACTTCGGAGTAACAGCCGGTATCGCTGAGATGCTCCTGCAGAGTCATGATGGAGCCGTGCATCTGTTGCCTGCCTTGCCTGATGCCTGGAAAGAGGGAAGCGTAAAAGGATTACGTGCCCGTGGCGGTTTTGTGGTAGACATGGACTGGAAGGATGGAAAACTGAAGCAGGCGAAGATTCGCTCTACCATTGGAGGCGTCCTGCGTCTCCGCTCATATGTACCGTTGAAGGCGAAGAATCTGAAGAAGGCAGAAGGTGAGTGCCCGAATGCCCTGTTTGCACCAGCTGTAGTAAAACCTGTGATGGAGCAGCATCGGATTGCAGAAGGAGTGAAGGCACCTATTCCTGACGTATATGAATATGACTTGGAAACAGAACCGGGAAAGACTTATCTGATCAAATAATGCCCTGAAAATACATTTGTTGCCATAAAAGTATCATTTTGTCCACCTCTGGTTGGATAATTATCCGTACTTTTGTGGCAACATTTTTTATAATAATCTTTTAGACCTATCAATGAGAATGAAGAAAGTTTTATTTGCAACTTGTTGTATAGCTCTTTTGAGCGGCTCTTTGGGAGCAGCGGCACAGAAGCAATCTGCAGCGAAGAAAGTGCAGATGCAGACTTTGACTGGCAAGTCTTGGTCGGCAGATAACGGGAATGGTACCTTTACCAATCCTTTGTTTTACGATGAGTTTTCTGACCCTGATATTATTAGAGTGGGGGAGGATTACTATCTGGCGGGTACCACGATGCACAGTGTGCCAGGACTAGTGGTCCTCCATTCTAAGGATTTGGTTAACTGGGAATTCTCTTCCTACTGTTTCGACCGATTCGATGATTCTGATGATTTCAATCTCCGCAATGGCAAGGAGGCGTACGGACAGGGTATCTGGGCGCCTGCCATCCGATATCATAACGGCAAGTTCTATATCTTCTCCAATATCAACGGACATGGATTGCAGGTTTATATCTCGGACAGTGCCAAGGGGCCTTGGACGCATCACAAGATTAATGGCGACATCTACGACCTCTCTGTGCTTTTCGATGAAGATGGCAAGATTTATGCCGTGCATAAGTATGGTAACGTAACCGTTACGGAGTTGAAACCCGATTTGAGCGGTCCGGTAGAGGGCAGTAGCAAGGTAGTGATTCCGGAAGGCAATGCGATGGGTGAGGGACATCATGTATATAAAATCAATGGCATGTACTACATCCTCTCTGCCGATTACTCACCGATGGGCCGTATGCAGTGTGCCCGAAGCAAGAGCATCTGGGGACCTTACGAAACCTGCGTAATCAGCGAAAGAGAATCGTATGGTTATGCTGCTGGATGGAGCGTAGGTAACATGGGCATCGGTCGGCCTTTGCCTGAAGATGGCTTCAAATTCCAGAACAACAAACCTAATGGTGTGAACCTGGTCTGTGCTACCATTCATCAGGGTGGCATCGTGCAGGCTCCTGACGGGAAATGGTGGGGCGTTTCGATGCAGGACTTCAATGCTGTAGGAAGAACGGTGTGCCTGTCGCCTATCACATGGGTTGACGGCTGGCCTTACTTCGGATTGGAGAAGAATCTGGGACGTTCGCCTCGCACCTGGTTCAAACCGAATGAAGCGGTGAAGACGCCTCAGGCGCCATACGAAAGATGTGATGATTTCTCAGGCAAGACTTTCAAGCCTGTTTGGCAGTGGAATCATAATCCGAATGACAAAATGTGGTCGCTGAATAAGGAGCGAAAGGGATGGCTAAGATTGCATTCCATGCCTGCAAAGCAACTGCTTTGGGCAAAGAATACATTGACGCAGCGTGCCATCGGACCTATTTCTTATACTTCTGTTAAATTAGATGCATCCCGCTTAAAGGCAGGTGATGAGGCTGGTTTGGGTGCCATCAATACGCCTTATGCTTCGCTGGGTGTAGTAAAGGACGAGAAGGGGTTAAGCTTGAGATGCTACGACCAGAATACCAATAGGGAAGTGCTGAAGCCATTGGCTAAAAGCAAGATTGTATGGTTGCGCCTTTGGGGTGACTACGACAAGAGCCAGTTGCAATATTCTTTTTCTCTAGATGGCAAGAACTGGGAGAATATTGGCGAGCAGATACTTTCGCCTTATCAGTTGAAGACCTTCCAGGGTGTACGTGTAGCACTTTATGCTTTCAATAAGAAGAAAGTAAATGGCGGTGTGGCTGATTTCGATGATTTTAAGGTAGAAGAGCCGATGGCTGACAGAACCGCCAATCTGCCTATCGGAAAGACTGTGAGATTCTTCAGCCTCGCTGATGGCAGTTTGATGGATGCTACCGGACATGGATTGATGCATAGTTCCGGTAACCGAAAGGACATGAGAAATCAGGTGAAGTTTGTTGTGGAGGATAGAGGTAAGGGAAAGATTGCTTTGAAGACGGCTGACGGACGATATGTTTATATTGCTGGTGCTGGTTTATCTGGCGATGTTCGCCTGACTTCCGACTCTTCCAAGGCAGAGGAGTTTGTATGGCAGGATATGCTTTATAACCGTTGCATGCTGCTTTCTCTGAAGACTCAGCGTTATGTGGGTAAGAATCCTGTGGATGGAAGTCCTTATTCTGCAGATTTCCAAGGCGCTGACGCTGGTATGAAGAACGGATGTGTTTTTACATGGGAAGAGGTTGAGTAAAGTAATCTGTTCTTATAAATTTGAAGAGGCAGACTCTCGCAATGGGGAGTCTGCCTCTTTATCTTATGTGATATAGTTTGATTATTCGAAATAGAATGTGAGTGCTATCATCTTGCTATGTGCTGACTTGGCAGATAGTGTATATGGCAGCGAACTCTTGTCCTTTATGTTTTTGATGTGATTCTTATCGTATGTATCTGTTATTCCATACATGAACTTCAGTTCTGGGCGGAGTTTGAAGAATGGCAGATAGAAATCGCATCCCAATCCCAACTCTAGGAACAGATCTGTTTTCTTCAGTTTGATATAATCTTCGTTTTTGCTGTTCAGATTCATCATCGGGTTGATTCCTGCCATGATGTATGGGCGGTGATTATTGAATCTCTGTGCAGCAAATATCAGGTCGAAAGCACTTGAAATGTAAGCTGTCTTCATCTCCTGTTTCTGTTGGATTGGATTTCCGGCTCCATCTTTTTCCAGCATGTTGTAGAAGGTGAGATGTCGGGTACCGAAATACATGGCTGGTGCTATGCGTAGCTGGAAGTGGGTGTTGAGGCGGAATTCTCCTAATACACCTACTGTAAATCCGGGATCCCATCTATCCTGATCTACTGTTACGCAACCTTGCTGCTCAATGCCGTCAGCGTCCAGATAAGTAACCGTTCCTGCATTCTGAAATTCTATGTCCTGGAAATGGGTGCCTACCAATACACCGAAGTGGAAAGGGCGCAAGTCGGTATAAGGGCGGTTTTCTACCGTTCTTTCCTGTGCACTTGCCTGGATAGCGATGGCAAGGCTTATGATGAATGTCAATAGTTTCTGTTTCATATATTTATAACGGAATATTCTTCATCATATTGCTTTCAGTTTTATTTCGATTATGTATAAATTAAGTAAAAACGTGAAAATTCTCATACCTAATTGTAGGTATTCCGAAAATAATTATTATCTTTGCACCATAATTATTAGGTAATGTACCTGTAGTTATCAGACAAGACAAATTAAAAGCATATTATACAAAAACATTATAAACATTTAAACATTAATAATTATGGCATACGTAATTGGTGACGATTGTATCGCTTGCGGTACATGTATTGATGAGTGTCCATCAGGTGCAATCTCTGAGGGCGAGAAGTATTCAATCAACCCAGACCTCTGCACAGAGTGTGGTACTTGTGCTGATGTTTGCCCTAACGAGGCAATCAGTCTTCCTTAATCTTTAAGGATAGATACTTTTAGTTACATAAAACATTGAGAGCGGTTCCCTTGGGAATCGCTCTTTTCTTATTACCTATCCAACTCTATTGTCTAATAGAGCAAGTACTTTTCATTATCGATTGGACTGACAAGGGGACTCGAACCCCTTTTTCTCCGAACAGAAATGTTTCCTCTACAGTCAGTCTTTCTTGAGAAGGTTAATCAAGTGCCTACTTTCGGTTATACGAATATGTTTCCTTTACGTCTTCGTATGCACCTAAGAGACTGCAGTTGAGATTTATCTCGTTTGCAATGTTCGGTTGCTAATAGTACTGCATAGCATCTCTATTCAAGGATAGTAAACTTGTTACTAATTGTGATACCAACCACAATTTTTTAGCAGCTTGAGCCCACTTCTCTGGCTCAAGCTACTTTCTGAAAAATTCACTTATTTTCATACTTGTAATTGAGTTTATGACCTCTGCACGTCAGGCTTAGCGTTGGTCGATTAGTTGCCTGTTTATTTAGCAATATTCCAAGGAAATACATATTTAGCTCCATTGATGTCTATAATAACATCCATGGTATCACCTTTACTGCGTTTTATGTTGATGTATCCAGATATGGCTTGCCCTGGATATATTGTGGTTCTTTTTAAATAACCTTCTTGTTTAATTTCTCTTTCTTGTAAAAGAGCATTCTCATAGTTAGCCATGCGATTGCTTGCTATAACTTGTGCTTGGTATGCTACCGCTCCATCATATGTTACAGTGTGAGAGGTAGTAGAAGAATTACCATGGTATGAGCTATTCCCATTGTAACTACCATAGGCATACCCTCCAGAGCCATAAGCATAAGCGTTGCCATATGAATTTAAATAGCCGTTATAAGAAGAGTTTGTTTGTGTCGTGGAACTTGAATAGCCTGCACCTGCAGCAGCTAATCCTTCAGCAATGCCAGCAAACGCCATATTCCAATTTTGGGTTCTTCTTACTTTTCGCATGTATTTATCCGCAGAATACACCTCTAATGCAACCTCTTGACCATTTGTCTTTTTGAGAGTTGAAGTTATCTTAGCTGGGTCAAAATCGATGGGAACAATAGAGTTGTTAGATACAACTATTGATATTTGATACCATTTCCCGTAATCTTTAACTTGTGTGTTGGTCATGGCTACCATCAAGCCATTCTTTATATAGTATGGCCATGCTGCTCCATCCTTGTATTCTGTCTTCTTCTCATATTGAGAAGGTGATTCCCATATAGGGGTATTGTCACTTATACGGAATTTACCACCAAATCCATCTTTGTTTGAAAGAATATAGTAATCATAACGAGGATTACCATCTAACATTTCGGTTTGCGAACACATGTCACCCTTTTCATCAAATTGGGTAAGTATGCCATTAGGCTTTCCATTTTTCATCGTGCAATGGAGCTTTATGAGGCCATTTTCATAATACGCAGTATATTCTCCTTCTGCAATTCCATTGTGTCTATAGCCTTTCTGTTCGATTTTTCCAGACTTATAATAATTCGTCCATTCTCCATCCATTACAGATTTTGAATCGTCATATTTGTCTATACTAATGTAGCCACCTTCAGATTGCAGTTCTCCCGTAACATAATAATCACGAAATCGCTTGCCAAAATTAAAATCTGTATTTCCGCTAAGGATGCGATAATAAGAGGCGAATGATTTAGACTCAACTCCTTTCCAATTCTTGTCATAGAAAAGAGTGTCTTGCTTAGATTGCGCAAATAGAGAACTTGCACCGAATAAGCAAATAGAAAATACGATACACATTTTCATTTCTATCTTCATTTTTGGGCTGTGCTCCTACAGCGCGGGTATAAAAGAGTTATACATACGGAAAAAGCGTGGAGCCAATTCTGTCACTCGTTCGTAGAGGCTCTGTCATCGTCTAATTTGTCGAAACGAACAACGCCGTAAGCCTCACGCCAGTGTAAGTATATAGAATAACCCTTGCAGCGAGCGATTAAATCAGCCGAAGACAATGAGGATAGTATATAATACACCACTTCATGTGGCGATCTGCGTTGCTTTGTTTTTGACAACTTGTGTTGTGAACTGCCAGATTCCTACACGTCAAAACCGAAGCGTACAAAAACGCTTTTACCATTTTTCTGTCTGCCCCAACCTCTGCCCTTGGAGGTTTTCGGTATGGGTATATAGGTGATGCAAAGATAATAATTTAACCTCAGTATCTGTTTTTTTGTGTTGATAAAATGTGATTTTGCGGTACAATTTAACATTATTAAGTATATATATGTCAAAGAAATCTACTTTTGCATGATTATTCTTACTAAAAAGTTTGTGCAGTCAATAATTATTAGTATCTTTTTGGTAGCTAATTTCATAATGAATCTATTCCTTTTTTTGAAAATAAGCTTAAACTCCTTACTGGATATGTTATCCTGGTCACCAAATAGTTAAGTCTTTTCTAACATTTCATAGTCTTATGAACTTTGAATCTTTTTGACCATCCCATACCTGTAGATGATTGCTCAAAAATTCTACTCTTGTATGTTCACCCTAATCTTTCATAAAACATACTTGATTCCGAATTGAGGTGGTAGTTGGTATAATCGCAAGTATATTTACAAGCAGCACGAAAAGCTGCATATAGAATTAATAAACGAGAATTGTAGAAACAAAACATCTTTTGGACAGCCTGAATGTTTGACAAATGCAATTTCGGTGCTGCTGGTATAAATTACTTGTCAATTGAAGAATTTGGCGTATGAGAAAAAAAAAGCCGACCTGACTTGGTCGACCCTTATTCTTAGTATGCTCGGCATGAGCTTATCTAATGGGTGCAAGTCCCTAACAAGCCCTAATAGCGGGAATTGTATAGCCAATAGCAAGGGTGTCCACTGCGAGGTGGAATCTGAAAGAAGCTGGCGGCAAACATCTGACCTAACGTACAGAAACTCCATATAAGGCATTTGACCATGGATGAGATTGCCGAACAAATTAAAGTCCTATAGCTATTCGGAATGGTCGGTGTAAATGAAGTGGGTATAAGATGGAAAGAATAAGCCCTTATCCGAGGAGGTCTCACGGACATGAGGATTAGTTGCTTTTACGAAAGTCATGGAGTAAAGCTTGCCGTGAGAAGTCAGCAGAAGCCATAGTAGTGGAATTCTCGATAACGTTCCATGAAGGGCTGAACCTATAGATTAAACGATAGTAATAGAAACGTACCTTATGAAGGGAAGAATGCAGAAAACATTGGCAGAAGTCAAGGGCTGCCCACAGAAAGATAGGACGGAATCCGAAGGATATGTGGGAGCGCAGACCTTCATGTGGATATGTGAAGACAATATCGTGGAAGTACCATTCGACAAGGAACACCTATTGGAGCGCATCATCAGTCCTGATAACTTGCGCAAAGTCTACAAAGCAGTGCATCGTAACAAGGGCTGTAGCGGTATCGACAAGATGTCATGTGAGCAAATGCTCCCTTGGCTCTTGGCTAACAAGGATGTCCTAATCCGTTCCTTGCTTGACGGTTCATACCGTCCGAACCCAGTTAAAAGGGTAGAGATACCCAAAGACAATGGCAAGATGCGCCTGTTGGGCATCCCCACGGTCATAGACCGTCTGGTTCAACAAGCCATCAACCAAACCCTAACCCCCATCTATGAGCGTCAATTCTCTCCAAGAAGCTACGGCTTCCGTCCGAGAAGAGGATGCCCTGAGAGGTGCTCAGAAAATTATCGATGAAGGCTACATCTATGTGGTTGACCTCGACTTGGAGCGTTTTTTCGACACAGTAAGCCACAGTAAACTCATAGAAATCCTCAGCCGCACGATAAAGGATGGTAGGGTGATAAGCCTTATCCACAAATATCTCCGCAGTGGTGTGATGAACAAAGGAATGTTCGAGGCAAGTGAGGAAGGCACTCCCCAAGGAGGACCGCTAAGTCCGCTTTTGAGCAATATCATGCTCAACGAGTTGGACAAGGAACTCACAAGCCGAGGTCTCCCTTTTGTCCGCTATGCCGATGACTCGATGATATTTTGTAAGTCCAAGCGTGCAGCCAAGCGCGTGAAGGAATCCATAACCCGATTCATCGAAGGAAAACTTCATCTGAAGGTGAACAGGGATAAGACAGTTGTGTCTTATGTGCAAGGTGTGAAATACCTTGGTTACTCCTTTTATGTAATGAAAGGCAAATGCCAACTCACTGTGCATGCAAAAGCCAAAGCCAAGATGAAAGCCCGACTTAAAGAGTTGACTTCCCGAAGCAATGGTTGGGGATATGCCAAGAGGAAGCAAAAACTTGAAGAGTACATAAAGGGTTGGGTAGGTTACTATCACCTTGCCAACATGAAACGTTTTCTCATAGAAACGGACGAGTGGTTAAGGCGACGGCTACGTATGTGTATATGGAAGTCGTGGAAGAGGGTGAAAACGAGAGTTGCCAACTTGGTAAAGTGTGGTATTGACAAATACCAAGCTTACATGTGGGGTAATAGTCGTTTGGGTTATTGGCGCATAGCTGGCAGTTATATACTAAGCCGTGCTATAACCAACGAAAAGTTGAGCATGGCAGGCTATGCTACATTGATGGGTTCATACATCGAATGGCACCCAAAATAGGAACCGCCGTATGCGGAACCGCACGTACGGTGGTGTGAGAGGTCGGAAAACGAAAGTAGGAGAAAAACTACTTCGTTTTCCTCCTACTCGATTAGTTAATGTTATGCTTATTCACCTGGCTTGAGACCAGCCTTCTCGTAAGCATCGTTAGCCAACTTGTTCTGTGGATCAAGCTTCAGAAGCTTATCCCAGTATGGCTTAGCTGTGTCGAAGTCCTGCTTGTCGTAGGTATAGATGAAGCCCATATACTGGTAAGATGTCTTCAGGTAGCTGAGCTCATCCTCATCACACTGCTGCTTAGCTTCCAATTCATTGATTACTTCTGTATAAGCAGCAATAGCCTTGTCGTCCAACTCGTTCTGGAAAGCTGTGTTACCCTCCTGAAGCTTAGCGAATGGCTTCAATGTAGGATACTTCTCTGCCAACTTAGCGTATACGCCGATAGCCTTATCGATGTTCTCTACCTTCTTAGCTGGATCTTTCTTAGCCTTGTTTACATAGATTTCAGCAAGCTTCATGAAGTCTGTAGGAGCTGCATTTGGATTCTTATCCATGTACTGCTGGTTGTACTCCAAAGCCTTGTCTTCATTGCCCAATTCCTTGTAAGCCTCAGAGATATACTGCAATGGCTTAGGATCGTCTGCCTTCATCTCCAATGCCTTCTGGTACTGAGCAATAGCCTCATTATACTGCTTGTTGCCAGCCAAAGCCAAACCATAATAAGCAACGATACTAGCATTCTTCTTGATAGAATCGGTATTCATTACTTGATTTGCAAACTGCAAACCTTCCTCATATTTTTGCAAATCTACGGCTGATCTCATGGCAAATACCAACAAACTAGCAGAAGTAGGGTATTGCTTCATACCTTCTTGGCAAAGTTGAAGAGTCTCGTCTTTTTTGCCTAATCCGTAAGTTGTTACTGCATATTCATAGAATCTATACATATTCAAAGTCTTGAGCGGTGCCTTCTTGAAGAATTCATAAGCCTTCTCATACTTTCCTGCTGTATAAAAACCTTCTGCAGCTTCTGCCTCGATAGGATAATCAGGATTAATTGCTCTCAATTTTTCCAGAGCTTCAGCACTACCTTGTGGGTCAATCTTACGGTAAACGTTAGAATAGCTGATGTATCCCTGAGGATTCTTAGGATCCATAGTCATACACTGACCATACCAGGTAGCAGCCTCGCCACCATTGTCTTGCATTGCATTGATGTCGCCTTTCAGAATGTAAGCGTCACCATAGTTCTTGAACTTAGCTATGACAGCATCAGCAACAGCATTAGCCTGATCATAGTTCTTGTTCATTGCAAGAAGGTTACCCAAAGCAACCAATGCCTTAGGATCCTTTTTAAACTCCTTCTGGTATTCCTTGATTTCCTTGGCAAAAGCCTTAGGATCAGCGTTACCAGCCTTCAATGTAGTCTCTATAGGCTTCAGCATGTCCTTATAGTTGACATCCTGTGCCATTGCAGGTGCTGCCAAACCCATGACGAGCAAACCTGCTACTAAATATTTAATTGCTTTCATAATTCTACTTTTTTATATGCGTCTCTTTCTTAGCGTTTTCTTTAGCGTTTTACATTAACGGTCTTTATAGTGATGTCACCTCTGTATGGAAGTAATCCGGTCTTGAATAGGATGAGCTGTCCTCTTGGACCTGAAATGTAGTTTGCGAAACTCCAAGGCAATGCCCTGTGAGGGTCAACTACAATAGCATATAATGTTCTGACGAACGGATATCTTCCATCCAGCAAGTATGCCTGATATGGTTGCCAACTGTTATATGGTTTTGCCACATCTTTGATGGATACTCGCATGACATGAATATTCTTCTTAAATGTAGTGTTGGTTGAATCACGGCGGTCGTTGAGCCAGTTAGATCCAATTACACCGATTGAGCCAGGGTTCTGATCCACATAGTCGATAACCTCTTTGCTGGTTTTTGCGGCCATGATTTTTGCACCCATTTTAGCTCCGTGCAGCACAGAGTCTACTACGTAATTGGTTGTTGCAGAGCGGGTATTGTCGAAAATGACTTCGATGTCACCTCTCTTAGAACCTTTCACAATATCACTCCATTTTGTTGCCTTACCTGTGAGGATACGTTTGATATCTTTTACCGTAATACAAGTATCATTGTTTTGCTTGTTTACAATAAATGCCAATCCATCGTAACCGATAGGGAAAACAGAAGGAATTACATTGCTTTTAGACTTCAAGTAGGCTATTTCACTATCTTTCAAATTACGTGTAGTGAACAAGAGTGCTGTTTTGAAATCTTTAATCATCTGAAGTCCGGTGACTTCATCTGTATACTTCGGTTTGAGTTTAGCTTTTGGGAACTCATACTCAAACTGACTTCTTTCTTCGTCAATGATAGGACTCAAACTCTCGTCAGCCACAAATTCAATTGTGCCTGAAGTAGGAGTATCAGTTCTACCATCTTTGGCTTTCTTCTCGCCACATGCCGAGAAGAAAGCCATTGATAGTACTGTTAATCCTATACCTAAAAAAATATAAGATGTTCTTTTCATTCTATTACTGCAATCTAAATACAACTGGTACAGTATACTTAACACGTACAGCAGAACCGTTTTGCTTACCTGGTTTCCACTTAGGCATGCTCTTAACGACACGCTGTGCTTCACGGTCAAGTGAAGGGTCTACGGAACGAGCTACCTTAACATCAGAGATAGAACCATCACGCTCTACCACGAATGATACGATAACACGACCCTGTACACCATTCTCCTGTGCAACGACAGGATACTTGATGTTGCTTGCAAGGTAAGACATCAGGGCGCCTTGTCCACCAGGGAATGAAGGCATCTCCTCTACAACGTCGAAGACCTTAGTAGCAACCTCAGGTTTTGGTGCTGGTGGTGGAGGTGGAGCTGCAACTGCAATATCATTTCTTACAGCTTCAACTGTACGGTCCTTCACACCTTCCTTGTTTTCAGTACCGACTGCAACTTTGTCATCCAGTTTATCCATCTGCTTAACCTGGTTTTCCTCTTTTACGAGTTCATCCTTCTTAATGACAGGTGCGGTAAACTTCTGAGTTTCGCGAGCCACAGGAATCTCCTTTTTCATTTCAACCTTAGGCTTCACTGGCTCCTTCTTCTTTTCTTCTTTCTTAGCCTGCTGCTGGAGTCTAGCCAACTCCATAGCTTCCATATATGCTTGCTGCTCTTCAGCCTGTTTCTGTTCAATAACCTTCCAAGCTAAAAAACCACCCACGAGAGCTGCAGCAATGACCAAGATAAGCAGAGCCTTAATGTTTCGGCCAGAAGTACCCTTACGGAGCTGGTATGCACCATACTCCTTGTTCTTTCCGGCGAAAACCATATCGACCCATTTAGGATCGTAAAGATCAATTTTTGCCATTTCTTTCTTGTTTTAATTGTTAGTACACATCTTACATCTTAACGTTTCTAGACTTGAGAAGCTTCTCGTCGTCTCCGTTAATCTTATCGATGACATACGTACCAATGTTCAAAATCTGCATTTCATCGAGTGCATCAACCATATTTTTATATGAAGCATTATCTGTAGGCTTGATGACGATAGTAAGAGTAGGAATCTTTCCGTCCTTCAAGTTACCAGCCTTCAAATCGCTCAACTTCTTCTGATAGATGCTATCAGGATACTGCTTAGGATTCTTCTGACGATCCATGTTCAACTCCTTTACAGCAAGTGAGATTCTCTCTACAGGACGTGTACCGTTTTCTGTAGCGTGCTCTCTCAAGACCTTACGGATACCCTGGCTTCCCCATGTAGTCTCCTTGATCCATGTAGGGTCATCGTACTTAGGAATACCAGCACCATAATAAATCTTGTTGTCTGCTGTTACGTAGAGTGTCACAGTTTCAGAAGCCTTAGCTTCGTTCTTCTGATCTTCTTGAGTATTCTCATCATTACTTGGCATAGTCAGCTCCATAGTCTGAGGTTTGCTCAAAGATGTACACAGCATGAAGAACGTGATAAGCAGCATGAGCATATCCACCATAGGCGTAAAGTCTACGCGGACATTCATTTTCTTTTGTTTGCTTTCTTTCTTTGCCATTTATTCGTCCCCCTGTTGTTTTAACTGTGTAATCATATAGTAATGACTCTCGTCCATGTCCTGGAGTTCGTTCATCACTCTCTTAACGGTCTTGTAAGGTGTAGAAGCATCTGCCTTCAGGGCAATCTTGATGTCTTCGTTTACGTTACGAGCTGCGTCAACCCACTGCTGGAACTCGCTCATACCGCCCTTAATACTGTCGAGAGGAATACCTTTAGTCTGGAGATACTGTGGACGCTTAGAAGCGTTCATTGTCAGATAAGTACTCAAGTCGCCCATAGGTACGCCGAACGTACCTTCGCTCTTGAATGTCTCAATCTGTTTTGGGTTCAATGACACACCGAATGCTCCTGTCATTGTGCTCAGTGTAGCTCCCAACTGATCAGTATTATCAATACTCATAAATACTTGGCCCTCGCCGGTAGGATTACCAGCCTTGTCCTTTTCAGGACTAACCAAGATGGTCAAGACGCCGTTTTCTGGCACCTTAATCTCAGACACAGATCCTGGTGTGTTTACCTTTACAGGCTCATTCTTTACGAAAGTAGAGGTGAGCATGAAGAAGGTAAGCAGCAGGGTCATAACGTCTGACATAGGCGTCATGTCAATCCAGACGTCACTCTTCTTAATTTTTACTTTACCCATAGCGATAAAATTTTAAAGGGTTAGCAAAAATTAAGCCTCTTCTGCGTGGTTAGCTTCGTATGTCTGAGCAATTGAGTAACCTACCTCGT
>NZ_CDRSSE010000026.1:0-44874 GCF_977051555.1 Segatella sp. | reverse complement strand
TCTGGTTACCATTCTTACCTACACCTGATGCGAACATCAGAGGCAACAGACCGATAACCATCGCCAGAGAGGTCATCAGGATAGGACGGAGACGGGCACCGGCACCCAGGATAGCTGAGTACTTGATGGCCATACCCGTACGACGACGCTCGAGGGCGAACTGTACAATCAGGATGGCGTTCTTAGCCAACAGACCGATCAACATAATCAACGAAATCTGCATGTAGATATCGTTAGAGTGACCGAAGAGGTTAGTGAAGATGAACGCACCAGCCAAACCGAATGGGATAGACAATACTACAGACAATGGCAAGATGTAACTCTCGTACTGGGCACTCAAAATGAGGTAAACGAATACGATACAGAGTGCGAAGATCAAACCTGTAGAGTTGCTGGACTCAGCCTCAGAACGGGTCAAACCTGAGTACTCATAACCATAGCCTTCTGGCAATGTCTGCTTAGCCACCTCGGCAATAGCCTTCATACCGTCACCGGTAGAATAGCCGCTGTTAGGAGTTACAGACACATCCATTGAGGTAAACAGGTTGAAACGTGTGATGTTGGATGGACCATAAATCTTCTTCAAGTTCACAAACTCGCTCACTGGAGACATGGTGCCATCAGCACAACGTACATAAATCTTGTTCAAATCGTCAGGACGCATGCGGTTCTCAGGACCTGCCTGAATCATGACACGGTAGAGCTTACCATAGGCATTGAAGTTAGATGCGTAGAGACCACCGAGATAACCCTGCATCACTGCCAATACTGAAGATGGAGAAATACCAGCCTGCTTGGTCTTGGCAACGTCCACATCCACCATGTACTGAGGATAGTTAGGGTTATACTGAGTCTGCGCAGTCTGAATCTCAGGACGGGCATTCAGTTCCTTCAAGAAAGCCTTCACGTTGGTATAGAATCTGTTCAGATCGCCACCCGTCTTATCCTGCATAGTCATGGTAATACCATTCTGTACAGAGAAACCGGAAATCATAGGTGGAGCAAAGGCCAGAACCTGTGCATCCTTGATCGTGGCAGTCTGCTTGTAGATCATACCTAACACAGAAGTATATTCCATAGGGTTGACAAACAGCGCCTCAATACCGCCACCCGTACAAGCCGCCTTAATACGATGGAAGAATCCACCAGGACGGTCCTCGAATGGCTTCAGTTTGACGATGATAGTACCCTGGTTAGAACTTGCGTCACCAATAAAGCTATAACCCATGATGGCAGTACGGGTAGCTACGGCAGGGTTGTTGGCCAACATCTTATCCACCTGTTGTACCACCTGGGCAGTACGTTCCTGAGAAGTACCAGGAGCAGTAGAGATACAAGCGAAGATAGTACCAGTATCCTCATCAGGAACAAGTCCTGTCTTGGTAGTACCCATCAGGGCAACCAAGCCCACGATGCTGACAGCCACCAAGCTACCAGCGATAATGCCATGACCGATAACCCACTGTACACCTTTCTTATATTTATTGGTAATCTTATCAAACTGATAGTTGAACCCAGCATGGAAGCGGTCGATAAGCGACAACTTCTTCTCGCCATGCTCCTCATCATGTGGTTTCAATAACACCGCACAAAGAGCAGGAGACAAAGTCAACGCGTTGACAGCAGAGATGACGATTGACACTGCCATGGTAACACCGAACTCACGATAGAAGTAACCAGATGTTCCACCGATGAATGATACAGGAACGAACACGGCTGACATCACCAATGTAATAGAGATGATGGCGCCAGAGATTTCATTCATCGCATCAATAGAAGCTGTAAGGGCGCTCTTGTAACCCTGGTCGAGTTTAGCATGAACCGCCTCGACCACCACTATGGCATCATCGACCACAATCGCAATGGCCAACAACAAAGCGGAGAGCGTCAGCAAGTTGATAGAGAATCCGAACACCCACAGGAAGAAGAATGCACCAACCAAAGCCACTGGTACGGCAATCATAGGAATCAAGGTAGAACGGAAATCCTGCAAGAAGATATATACCACGATGAATACCAATACCAAGGTGATAATCAAGGTAAAGATTACCTCTTCAATAGATGCGAACAAGAACTCGGTAACATCCATCAGGATGACATTCTTCAATCCAGGAGGATAACTCTTCTCCAGTTCATCAAGCGTTTTCTTTACGTCGCTGGCAATCTGGGTAGCGTTAGAACCGGCAATCTGCTGAACCATACCCATCACGGCAGGCTGACCATCATTGAGCAGGTTTACGTTATAATGCAAACCACCCAACTCAACCTTGGCAATTTCGCCGAGGCGGAGAGTCTGACCGGAAGTATTGCTCTTGATGAGAATGTTCTCATACTCCAATGGAGTCTTCAAACGACCCTTATAACGCAAGGTATATTCATACTGCATATCAGAACTCTCACCAAAGCTACCAGGAGCAGCCTCGATATTCTGCTCTGACAAAGCCTGAGAAACATCAGAAGGAACCAGTCCGAATTCCTTCATCTTCTCTGGCTTCAACCAGATACGCATAGAGTAGTTACGGGTAGAAGGGCTCTGCACATCACCCACACCATTGATACGCTTCAACTGAGGAACGACGTTGATCAAGGCGTAGTTGGTAACAAACTGGTCGTCGTAACGGCCATCGTCTGTGGTCAGAGCGAACATGATCACGTTGGAACTCTGACGCTTGGTTACGGTCACACCCACCTTTGTAACCTCGGCTGGCAGCAATGACTGTGCCTGGGACACACGGTTCTGCACGTTTACGGCAGCCATATCAGGGTCAGAACCCTGCTTAAAGTATACAGTGATGCTGGCATAACCAGAGTTGGAAGCCTGAGAAGTCATGTAAGTCATGTTCTCCACACCATTGATACTCTCCTCCAAAGGAGCGATAACTGAGTTCAACACCGTCTGAGCATCAGCACCTTGATAGGTGGTAGACACCGAGATGGTAGGCGGCGCGATATTCGGATACTGCTCGATAGGCAGCGATACCAAGCCGATGATACCCAGCAAGACGAAGAAGATGGAAACCACCGTCGAAAGTACCGGGCGCTTTATAAAGTTTGTAAATGACATAATCTTATTTTAATCAAGAATTAATAATTAACAATTAATAATTGCCACAGGCCTATTAATTATTCATTATACATTATTAATTATACATTATTTATCCTTCTTACCGCTCATGGTAGTAGCGAATGCATGAGCATTGTCCTGAGACTCACTCAACTTGGTAGCCTCAGCAATCTTCTGATTGTAACGCTCCAGAGTGATAGGCTTGATCTGCTGACCATCGGTCAACTTGGTGATACCCTTCAGAACGATGCGGTCGCCTACATGAAGACCTGCAGTTACGATATAGTTCTTGCCATCATCCTGTGGATTTACCTTGATCTCAGAATACTTCACCTTGTTATCCTTGGTTACTACGTAAACGAAGATCTTATCCTGAACCTGAGAGCAAGCCTCCTGAGGGATAACGATAGCGCTGTTATGATCATTAGGAACTACGATAGAACCTGCACCACCACTCTTCAGCAACTTCTCTGGGTTAGCGAAGTGAGCGATAAGAGAGATAGAACCGCTGGTTGCATCGATGACACCACTCATCTTGACAACCTTACCTGGATGATTATAGATAGAACCGTCTGCCAACTGCAACTTAACAGCTGGGAAAGAAGCAATAGCAGCCTGAACGCTACCATTGGTCTTAGACATATTCAGAATCTGAGACTCAGAGAGTGAGAAGAATACCTCCATAGTGCTGATGTTGGAAACGGTTGTCAGAGCCTGACCAGAAGCGCTTACCAAAGCACCTACCTTGAAAGGAAGACTACCTACTACACCGGCAGAAGGGCTGGTAACGGTACACCAAGCCAACTGCTCGCGGGCTGAAGCCAAAGCTGCCTCTGCCTGAGCTACCTGAGCCTGAGCCGTTGCATAGCTGTTAGCTGCTGTAGAGAGTTCGTATTCACCGATAATCTTACTATCATACAACTTCTTGTTGTTCTGATAAGTCAACTTGGCTGTATTAGCCTGAGCCTTAGCTGTGTTTACAGCGGCAGCTGCAGAACGGACAGCAGCCTGATAGGTCTCGCTATCAATAGAGAACAAAGCCTGACCTGCTGATACTGTCTGACCCTCGTGTACAAAAACCTTAGTGATAAAACCAGAAACCTTAGGACGTACCTCTACATCCTGGATACCCTTGATGGTAGCAGGATAGGTAGTCTGCAATGCGGCGCTGGAAGTACCGATAGTAGCCACAGCGAACTCATCGTCGCCGAAGTTAGGCAGACCGCCTTTCTTACTTCCACCACATGATGTCAACGCAGCAAGAACACAAACTGCTGCAACAAACAAAACGCTTTTAATTTTCATACCTATTTTATATATTATAATTTATTATTTAATCTTTTATCTTCTCTTATTCAAATGTTTTTTCACCCTCCAGCGAAAACTTTTATGCGCCTTTAAGTTTTAAAAGCGCTGCAAAAGTACTAATAATAAATGAATAACGGCTCGCAAGGAGCCGTTATTTAACAAAAATTATTCTCTATTTTGAGTTTTCTGCATTTACCAGTCCCATCTCCTGAGCCTTCTTCATCAGAAGCTCCATCAACGGTTCGCGCTCATTAGCCACCTTATTGTCCAGCACGGCATCCTTGAGATACTGCTTCAGGGTACCTACCTCGCGGCAAGGTGTAAGATGGAACATCTCCATAATCTCATTTCCATCGATACATGGCTGGAGAAGTCGCTTATAATCACGTTCCTGCAGATCGACCAGTTTCTCGCGCACCATCTTGAAATTATCCAGGAATCGCTGCTTGCGTACCTGGTTCTTGCTGGTGATATCAGCCTCGCAGAGCGTCATCAGGTCGTTGATGTCATCACCGGCATCATTCAGCAGACGGCGAACGGCACTGTCGGTAACCTCCTCATCAGCAATCACAATCGGACGCATGTGGAGTTCTACCAGCTTCTGCACATACTTCATCTTCGCATCCATCGGAAGTTTCATACGGCGGAAGATACCCGGAATCATCTTTGCACCTATTATATTATGGCTGTGGAATGTCCAGCCGATGTTGTTGTCCCAGCGCTTGCTCTTCGGTTTGCCGATGTCGTGGAAGAGCGCAGCCCAGCGGAGCCAGAGGTTATCAGAATGCTTGCAGACATTTTCGAGCACCTCCATCGTATGGTCGTAATTATTCTTATGCGCCCTGCCGTTTCGCGTTTCCACCTTGTCCATCGCCACCAGTTCTGGCAGAATGAGATCGAGCAGACCTGTATCTTTCAGATAATAAAAGCCGCTGCTTGGGTGCTTGGAGAGCATAATCTTGTTCATCTCGTCGCAGATGCGCTCAGCACTGATAATCTTCAGGCGCTCAGCATTACGGGAGAGCGCATCATAGGTCTCCTCCTCAATCTGGAAATTGAGTTGGGTAGCGAAACGCACGCAACGCATCATACGCAGCGGGTCGTCAGAAAAAGTGATATCCGGGTCGAGCGGAGTGGCAATGATACCATCTTCCATATCGTAGACACCATCAAAAGGATCTACGAGTTCTCCAAAACGGTCTTTGTTCAGGCAGATAGCCATCGCATTGATGGTGAAGTCGCGACGGTTCTGGTCATCCTCCAGCGTTCCATCTTCCACGATAGGCTTTCTGGAATCGCGCTGATAGCTCTCCTTGCGGGCGCCAACAAACTCCACTTCAGTATCCTGATACTTCACTTGTGCTGTTCCGAAATTACGGAACACAGAGAGATGCGCCTTTCTTCCGAGCATCTTCTTCAAGGCAGAAGCCACCTCTATACCGCTACCCACCACAACGACATCAATATCATTGGAAGGTCGCTCCAGGAAGAGGTCACGCACATATCCACCTACTACATAACACTCCACAGACAGCCCATCTGCTGCCTCTGAAATCTTATGAAATATATCCTTATCCAGTATCTGTGCCAGTTCGGCATTGGTCAAATTTCTCATACTCTTTTTACTTTAGGGGTGCAAAGTTACTGCAAAATGAGCGAAAAACAAAATAAATCACGATTTATTTTTTCTTCCGAGTGCAGCGTAACTTATTTAAAGTTACTGCAATTTAAGCGAAAAACAAAATAAATATTTGGTTATTTCACAATAAATGCGTAAATTTGCACCGAATTTCGAAATTATTATGGCAGATTTATTGAAAACAGAACAGCAGTTTAAGGATGTCATGAGTGAATGCAGGACATTATTTGAGAAGAAGCTTCATGATTATGGAGCCTCTTGGAGAATCTTGCGCCCTTCTTCTCTGACAGACCAGCTCTATATCAAGGCGAAGCGCATCCGCTCGCTCGAAATCAAGAAAGAATCTTTGGTTGGCGAAGGTATCCGTCCGGAATTCATCGCCCTTATCAATTATGGTATCATAGGACTCATCCAGCTTGAAAAGCCTTTCGTGGATGAGGTGGATATGACACCCGAAGAGGCTATGAAACTATACGACCTCCATGCAAAGGAGGCACTGGAACTGATGCTCAGGAAGAACCATGACTATGATGAAGCATGGCGCTCGATGAGAGTCAGCAGTTATACAGACTTCATCCTGACCAAGATTCAGCGCGTAAAGGAAATTGAAGACATCGCAGGCGCTACCCTCGTTTCTGAAGGTATTGATGCCAACTATATGGACATCATCAACTATGCCGTCTTCGGTGCCATCAAAATGAGCGAGAAGTAAAAATATAAAATGATAAAGAATAAGGCAACTCACATATTAACAAAGATAGCGGTCAATATCGGGCGACTGCTGATGGCAATAACCTTCATTTTCTCAGGATTTGTGAAGGGAATTGACCCATTAGGCACGCAATACAAGATAACCGACTATCTGGAGGCGCTGCACATCGACTGGATGTTCCCCGACTGGAGCACCCTGGTGATGTCGGTATTACTAGCCACTGCAGAGTTTGCCATCGGTATCTTCCTCCTCTTCGCCATCCGACGGAGACTGACGAGCAAGATCACCCTTGCCGTGATGAGCGTGATGACGCTGATTACCCTGTGGATCGTTATCGCAGACCCAGTAAAGGATTGCGGATGCTTCGGCGATGCCGTAGTGCTCACCAATATGGAGACATTCATCAAGAACATCATCCTCCTGATATTCGCCGTCCTGCTTTGGAGAAAGCCACTGGAGATGCAGAGACTCATCTCGAGACAGACCCAGTGGGTGGTGATCAACTACACCTTCCTCTTCTCCATCGTGATGAGTATCTGGAGTCTGTGGTATCTTCCGCAATTCGACTTCCGTCCTTATCACATAGGTGTCAACATCGCCAAGGGCATGGAGATTCCGAAAGGAGCCAAGCAACCCAAGTTTGATACCACCTTCATTCTGGAGAAGAACGGAGAACGGAAGGAGTTTACGATAGACAACTATCCCGACTCTACCTGGACCTTCATCGACAGCAAGACGGTTCAGACCGAAGAAGGTTACGTACCTCCAATACACGACTTCAGCATAGCTGATGCCAAGACGGGAGAAGACATTACCCAGGAAGTAATTCACGATAAAGGCTACACCTTCCTCCTGGTTTCGCCACATCTGGAATTTGCCGATGACAGCAACTTCGGCAATATCGATGAGATTTACGAATATGCCAACGACCATGGCTACCGTTTTCTCTGCCTCACGGCAAGTACGGAGAAAGCCATCAAGCACTGGCAGGACATAACAGGAGCGGAATATCCCTTCTATGTCACAGACGAGACTACGCTGAAGACGGTAATCCGCAGCAATCCGGGTCTTCTTCTGCTGAAGAACGGAACCATCATCCGGAAATGGAGTCACAATGATTTACCAGACATGGCAGAGATTGGTGACAAACCACTGGAGAAAACCGAGATAGGCAAGATGCCGGAAGTAAGTGCCGCCAAGAAGATAGCTGGCGTCATCTCCTGGTTCATCATTCCACTGGTACTCCTCACCATCGCCGACCGGCTCTGGGCTTGGGGCGCCTGGATTAGAAAGAAAGAGAATTCGAACAGAATATTATCAACTTTTAAAAAGAAAAGAAAAATGAGAAAGAAAATTGTAGCAGGTAACTGGAAAATGAACATGAACCTGCAGGACGGTGTTGCTCTCGCTAAGGAGATTAACGAGGCATTGGTAGCAGACAAACCAAACTGCGACGTAGTAATCTGTACTCCATTCATCCACTTGGCTTCTGTAGCTCAGGTTTTGGATTCAAAGGTAGTAGGTCTTGGTGCAGAGAACTGCGCAGACAAGGCTAAGGGTGCTTTCACTGGTGAGGTTTCAGCTGAGATGGTAAAGAGCACAGGTGCTCAGTATGTTATCCTCGGCCACTCAGAGCGTCGTCAGTACTATGGCGAGACAGCAGAGATCTTGAAGGAGAAGGTAGAGTTGGCTTTGGCTAACGGTTTGAAGGTTATCTTCTGCTGCGGTGAGACTCTTGAGGAGCGTGAGGCTGAGAAGCAGAACGAGGTAGTAAAGGCTGAGTTGGAAGGTTCAGTATTCCACTTGAGCGCTGACGCTTGGAAGAACATCATCCTCGCTTACGAGCCAATCTGGGCTATCGGTACAGGTAAGACTGCTACTTCTGACCAGGCTGAAGAGATGTTGGCATACATCCGCTCTATCGTAGCAGAGAAGTATGGCAACGAGGCTGCTGAGGAGACTTCAATCCTCTACGGTGGTAGCTGCAAGGCTAGCAACGCACCTGAGCTCTTCGCTAAGCCAAACATCGATGGTGGTTTGATCGGTGGTGCTTCTTTGAAGGCTGCTGATTTCAAGGGTATCATCGACGCTTGGAAGAAGTAATCTCATAAGGATATTACATTTCCCGAAGGGATGCCTTCTTCGTGAAGCGCATCCCTTCATTCTTCATTACACCTTATTATATATAGAGAGATCCAAGAATAAGGTGCAGTTTTAAAACAAGACGACAAATATAAAAGGAATAGTCATGAAACAATTCGTCACATTATTGATTATGATCCTCTGCTCAACATTCACAGCTAATGCGCAGAACTACCTGGACCATCTCAAACAGAAGGAACCGGGAAAGGGTGTTGTAACCGTGAACCAAAGTAAGGCGATTGATGAACTGGTAAACGGCAAACAAGTGATTCCACAAGACGACAAGACTAAGACTACCCCACAGAAAAAAGAAAAAGAGCCTGAAACTCAGCGCAAGCAGGGGCCTGATTCCCTGAAGAAGACTGAGCCACAGCATCATGAGGCAAACCGAGAGAATGCCCACGTGAACAATGCCCAAAAGGCAGAGAACAAAAACGAAGAAACAGAGACACCTGTAGTGGATATGCGCAAGAAAGTGATGCGCAAAAGCTATAAGGTTACAGGATATAGAGTACAGGCTTTTGCTGGCGGCAATTCGCGTAACGACCGCCTGAAAGCAGAACAGACTGGCAATCAGCTGAAAGTTCATTTCCCTGAACAGCCGGTTTATGTTCATTTCTACTCTCCAAGATGGATTTGCCGAATGGGCAACTTCCGCAGCTTAGCTGAAGCCCAGAAGATGCTCGCCAAGGTTCGTTCCCTGGGATACAGACAGGCATGCCTAGTAAAGGGACAGATTACGGTACAGTACTAAAGTGAAGAGTGAATAGTGAAGAAACAACGTTCGGCGGCCGAAGGGAAAGCCAATTCAACAGCCTTACTATTCATAAAGTTCAAAATTCAAAGTTCAAAGTAAATAAGATATGAATCCAGAAACAGAATTTCGCGAGGGATTGGACGAACTCGCAGAACACTATACTGAAGTATTAAAGCTCTTGGGAGAAGACCCTGAACGTGAAGGACTTGTAAAAACGCCGATGCGAGTAGCCAAGGCTATGCAGATACTGACTCGCGGCTATACACAGGATGCACACAAGGTATTGACCGATGCCCTCTTCGAAGAGAAATACAACCAGATGGTCATCGTGAAAGATATTGATTTCTTCTCGATGTGCGAGCACCACATGCTTCCTTTCTATGGCAAGGTGCATGTAGCTTATATCCCGAACGGAAAGATTACCGGTCTGAGCAAGATTGCCCGTGTGGTTGATATCTACAGCCATCGTCTCCAGGTACAGGAGCGTCTTACCCAGCAGATTAAAGACTGCATTCAGGAAACATTGAATCCTCAGGGTGTGATGGTTGTGATAGAAGCCAAGCACATGTGCATGCAGATGCGAGGTGTAGAGAAACAGAATTCCATAACCACCACCAGCGACTACAGCGGAGTCTTCAATTCACTGAACACACGCCAGGAATTCATGAGTCTGCTGAGAGGAGAAACGAAGAGAATTTAATTTTTTCAACATTATTACAAAAAATGAAGTTTATATCCTGGAACGTAAATGGCCTGCGCGCTTGCGTAGGCAAGGACTTCGAGAACCAGTTTAAGGAACTCGATGCCGACTTCTTCTGCCTGCAGGAAACAAAGATGCAGGAGGGACAGCTCGACCTTCAGTTTGAGGGCTACGAGAGTTATTGGAACTACGCTGAGAAAAAAGGATACTCCGGTACAGCCATTTATACCAAGCACAAGCCATTAAACGTAAGTTATGGCATGGGCGTAGAGGAACATGATCATGAAGGCAGAATCATCACGCTGGAATATGACCAGTTCTATCTCGTTACCTGCTACACCCCAAATTCTCAGACAGAGCTCAAGCGCCTGGATTATCGCATGACCTGGGAAGACGATTTCCGCAAGTTCCTGAAATCTCTTGATACCAAGAAACCAGTCGTCATCTGCGGCGATCTGAATGTAGCACACGAAGAGATAGATATCAAGAATCCGAAGACCAACCGTCGAAATGCCGGTTTCACCGATGAGGAGCGCGAAAAGATGACCGTTCTTCTGAATGATGGCTTCACCGACAGCTTCCGTTATCTCCATCCTGATGAAGTAACCTATTCGTGGTGGTCATACCGGTTCAAGGCGCGCGAGAAGAATGCCGGTTGGCGTATCGACTACTTCCTTGTCTCCGACCGTATCAAGGAACAGATTACAGAAGCTAAAATTCATACTGAAATCATGGGCAGCGATCATTGTCCAGTAGAAGTAGACTTAACGTTCTAATCCTATCTTTCAGCCAACATCAATAAGAATAATCAGAAGAGGGTGTGTCATAAGTTTATGATTCACCCTCTTCTTGTTGTTGGTAAATATAGGTCATAAAAAAAGGGGATGCACCTTCCTCACGGAAGCCATCCCCATATTGGTCATATCAACATAAAATTTTAATTTATATAAGAGAGATTTTTTCTAATTCAATGAAGTAACATAACTACACAGTTGCTTATTTCTAATTACATGAACTGCTTCAACTCAGAGAGTTTTCTCTTCTCAGAAGAACCGTCCTTGTAAGTTACCATGAAGTAATCGTGAACAGACTTGCCATTCTTGAACTGAACGACAGCTACACCTCCTTCACGGAGCTGGAGTGTGAAGTAGCCTTCGCGCTTACCATTGATATACTTGCCATGCCACTTCTCCTTACCATTCTTATAATAGGTAGTAACCTCACCATTAAAGATAGTATTGCGATCGTTGCCGAGGTCGATAAAACTATAACCACCTTCAGCACGGAGATTACCATTCATATAGAAGTCCTGGAAAACGTCCTTCTTGTTAAGGCCAGAACCAGTAGTCATCAGCAGTCTGTAATAACTAGCCTGATCTGCACTGGTTACATTGCTCATATTTTCTGCATAGAAAATAGTGTCAGCTACAACTGTTGCATTCTCTACGTGCTTACGACCGAAAGCTGCTATGGTCATCAAAGCCATCAATGAGAATAATATCATTCGTTTCATATCGTTTATTTTTAGGATGTTATTGTAATTGTCTTTGTTTCTTTTTTCTGGTGCAAAGATACAACGATTTCCGAAAAGTTCATAATTCCTTAACGCTATTTTATCTTATTTTTTGAGCAAGTAATACTTTTTGATTTTGAACGTACGCAATCTTACAATTTGCAATTTCATAGCCTAAAATTTCGCATATTGCACGAAGACACGCCTTACAAAACGCTATTTTCATGGAGTCAAGTTTACAAAATGTAACTGAATTGACATACATCAAGAAGATAAAAGCACAAGTTTTTTGGCATTTCGAGAAACTTTTTCAGAATATTTCTCGCCTATCTTCTTTTATTTTTGTATTTTTGCACGAAAATATATAATATAAGGTACGCGCATGAGAAAAATTCTTTATTTCATGATCGCCCTCACCGTCCTCAGCTTTGCATCATGCAAGGATACCGAAGGCTCTATCGGCGACCCTATCATATCCAACGGGCAAGACCGTGACACAGATATCATTACGGGCGATGATTATGTTTATCATCTGCCTGTCATCTTCCATGTCTTCTACAGTAACACCACGCAATACATCGAATATACCCGCCTCAAGGAGATTCTCTCCAATGTGAACGAACTTTATCAGGGTGATGTATACAACTATCAGATGGATACCATCCCGAGCGAGAACCTGCATATCCTGTTCGAACTGGCTGAGAAGAATGAGAGCGGCAAGAGACTCAGCACACCGGGTGTGGAATATATCAAGGTTTCAGAATCGGAGTTCGACTGCGAGAGCTTCATGAAGGACAAGAATTATGTAAAGTACTGCTGGGACCAGAACAATTACATCAATGTGATGGTATATGCCTTCAAGAAGACCGATAAAAACAGCACCACGCTGGGCATCAGTCATCTGCCTTATCAGGTAGGCGGCTATCCACAGATAGATGGTTTGAGCAATGGCAAGAACTATCCGCTGAGCAAACCGGGCAAATTTCCGTATTGCGTTTCGCTTAATTCTATCTATGTGGGAAGGGATAAAGAAGGAACCCGATATACTACAGATAAGAATCATAAGGGATATACCTACAATACAGCCGACCCGAATGCTACGCTGGCTCACGAATTGGGACATTATCTGGGTCTCTTCCACAGTTTCTCAGAAAAGACAGTGAAAGACAAATCAGAGGCTGCCGATGATGATGACGACTCAGACTATTGCGATGATACACCGAGCTACAACCGAATAGCATACGGCAAATGGCTGACAGAATATGTCAGTAATGCACAAGCCATCAAAAAGGATACCACGCTCAGCATGAAAGAGCTTGCCAAACGCACCAACAGCAAGAATGAGAAATGGCAGTCAGACAATCTGATGGACTACAGCATCTGTTACAGCATGCGATTCACCCCAGAACAGGCAAACCGCATCCGCCAGGTTCTGTATTATTCGCCCCTGATACCGGGTCCGAAGAAGATTCGTCCGAGAACTCGTGCATGGGATGAGATGCCGGAAACAGAAGATGACCTCCCTATCCGATATGCCAAAGAGAAGGCTGTCTGCATCAAGGACATCCGGATGCTGAAGGCTGAGAAATAGCAAAATCAGAAAAAAGAGTATTAAAAGAAACAGAAACAAGAAGAACATGAAATATACAATCAAGGCTCCACGCCAACTCAATGCAAGTATCAACTTGCCAGCTTCCAAGAGTATCAGCAACCGTGCATTGGTAATCAATGCCATGGCGGGATGCAAGGTGCAGCCCCACAACCTGAGCGATTGCGATGATACAGAAGTCATCATTGCGGCACTGCGCGATATGCCTGATGTCATCAACATCAAGGCTGCCGGTACTGCCATGCGCTTTATGACCGCTTATCTTTCTGCTACACCGGGCGAGCATACCATCACAGGTACCGAACGCATGCAGAACCGCCCTATTGCTATCCTGGTAGATGCCCTGCGTTACCTCGGAGCTGATATACAGTATGAAAAGAAAGAGGGCTATCCTCCACTCCACATCGTTGGTAAGCCATTGGAAGGCGGACATCTCGAAGTGGTGGGAAACATCAGTTCGCAGTATATCTCGGCACTGCTGATGATTGGTCCTATCCTGAAAAACGGTCTGGAACTGAAGCTGACGGGCGAGATTGCATCCCGTCCTTACATCGACCTTACGCTGTGGACGATGCAGAACTTCGGAGCCAGCGCAGAATGGACCGATGTAGATACCATCACCGTAAAGCCACAACCTTACAGCTGCGTAGCCGACTACACCATCGAGAATGACTGGAGCGCTTCTTCTTACTGGTATGAAATGATGGCGCTGAACGGAAACCCTGATTCTGAGGTAAGACTCGAAGGCTTGTTCGACAATTCTAAGCAGGGCGATTCTGTAGTGAAATACATCTTCAGTCTGTTGGGCGTGAAATCAGAATTTGAGAATCGTGATGTTCTTTCTCCTGTCAAGTTGAAAGTCCAGCGCTGTCTCTTGCCTCGTTTCGACTACGATTTCAGCGGTTCTCCAGACCTTGCACAGACCATCGTTGTAGCCTGCTGTGCCCTAGGCGTAAAGTTTAAGTTCACCGGTCTTGCCAGTCTCAAGATCAAGGAGACCGACCGCATCGAGGCATTGAAGAAGGAGCTGAAGAAGGTGGGTTACGTGATTTATGACGAGAACGATAACACGCTGATTTGGGATGGCGAGACCTGCGAGCCTAGTTTCGAGCCTATCGACACCTACGAGGACCATCGCATGGCACTTGCCTTCGCCCCTCTTGCCTTCAAGTTCCCTCAGATAGAAATCAACAATCCTGAGGTAGTGAGCAAATCCTATCCTCATTATTGGGAAGACCTCAAAAAGGTGGGATTTGAGATAGTTAATAGTTGATAGTTAATAGTTGATAGTTGACAGTTAATTGTTCTACAGCTTTGCTAATCATAAAGTTCAATATTCAAAGTTCAAAGTAAATGTTGTACCTGATTTTGGCCCTGGTGGTCCTAGGCTTGATAAGCGCCATTTTCGGCATCATCTCTCATCGCAAGGGAGAGGATGAAGAGCCTTTGCAGGAAGGAGTTTCGTGCAATACATGCAACGGAGAGAACGCAAAATGCGAACAGGAATGCATGATGGAAGCCGCCACCAAGGAAATAGAATACTACGATGACGAGGAACTCGACCGGTTTGCAGGAAGAGCTGCCGACGACTATACCGATGAGGAGGTAGAGGAATTCTCGGAAGTGCTCTATACGATGCAGCCAGACGAAGTGGCGGGATGGAACCGAAGTCTGATACTGAGAGGCATCAACCTGCCCAACCAGATAAAGGACGAAGTCATCAGTTTTTTAAGTTAAACATGCAATGCGCTATGCGTAACATGCAATACGCAAAGTTCAAAGTTCAAAGTTTTAAGTTCAAAGTAAAGACATGGATATACTGCAATATACATTTTTTCAGAACGCGCTGATTGGCGCCCTACTGGCAAGCATCCTTTGCGGCTTTGTAGGCACCTACATCGTCACCCGCCGGCTAGTCTTCATCAGCGGTGGCATTACGCATGCCTCTTTTGGCGGCATCGGTATCGGCGTATTTGCAGGCATCAACCCCATACTCTCTGCCATGGTATTCGCCATCTTGAGTGCCTTCGGCGTGCAATGGGTATCACGGAAGAAAGATGTGCGCAAAGACTCTGCCATCGCCATGTTCTGGACCCTAGGCATGAGCGTGGGCATCATCTGCTGCTTCCTTACTCCTGGCTTCATGCCCGACCTGCCCTCTTTCCTCTTCGGAAGTATACTTGCCATCGACAGCACAGACCTCTGGCTACTGGCAGGTCTTACCCTGTTTGTTGCATTGCTGTTCACCTTTCTGCTGCGTCCTATCCAGACCATCGCATTCGACAGCACCTTTGCCAAATCGCAACATCTGCCGGTTACAGCGATAGAATATATGATGATGACGCTCATCGCCATGACCATCGTGGCAACCATCAAGATGGTGGGCATCGTACTTGCCATCAGTCTGCTCACCATACCACAGATGACAGCCAACCTCTTCACCTATAGCTACAAGCGCATGATAGGTGCCAGCATCGTGATAGGTTGCATCGACTGCATCGTGGGTCTCTATGCCAGTTATCTGCTCAATGTGCCATCGGGTGCAACCATCATCTTCGTCAGCATCATCCTGTTTGCAGCAGCAAGGATACTGGCAACCAGAAAGCACTAAGGCTTTCGCATACACGGAAAGTATAATTTTAAATAAAGAAGAAACTTATGTTGAAGCATTTCCCATTCAGAAACCTCTTGCCAGCTATGGTTGTCCTTGCCTTTGCAATGGCCATAGCAGGATGCTCTACGCAGAAAAATACGGCGAAGAGCAGATGGTGGCATGCCTTCAACGCCCGATACAACACCTATTATAATGGTACCGTAGCCTATATAGAAGGCTCGCTCGAAAAGGAAAACGGGAATAAGGATAATTACTCTGAAATGATTCCTTATTATACTGTAGGCAACAAGAACAGCCGCGAACTGGGCAAGTCGAACTACGACCGCGCCATCGAGAAATGCGAGAAAGCCATTCACCAGCACAGCATCAAGCGCCGCCCGGTATGGGACAAGAAACGCCGCAAGACTGCTAAAGACCTGGAATGGCTGCAGCGCCGTGAATATAATCCGTTCCTTTGGAAGGCATGGATGCTGATGGGCCGTTCCCAGTTTTTTGAAGGCGATTTCCAGTCGGCAGCAGCCACCTTTGCCTATATGAGCCGCCTCTACGCTACCCAACCCGCCATTTACGGCAAGGCACGTGCCTGGCTCGCCAAGAGTTATCTGGAATCGGGTTGGATATACGATGCAGAAGATGTAATCCGTAATATCGAGCGCGATTCCATCCACTGGCGTGCCCAGAAGGAATGGGACAAGACCTATGCCCTCTACTATCTGAAGACCGGACGCTATCAGGAAGCCATTCCGTATCTCCGCAAAGCCATCGGCTATGAGATGCGACGCAAGCAGAAAGCACGTCTATGGTATCTGATGGGACAGGTAGAAGCACAACAGGGACATGCCCAAAATGCCTACCGCGCTTTCAAGCATGTCATCCGTCTCAATCCGCCTTACGAACTGGAGTTCAATGCCCGCATCTCCATGACCGAGGTTCTGGCAACCAACAACTCCCGGAAGATGGTATCTAAATTGAAACGAATGGCTGCGAGCGACAAGAACCAGGAGTATCTCGACCAGGTTTATTATGCCATCGGCAACATACATCTCAACCAGGGCGATACGCTTCAGGCTATTGCTGCATACGAAAAGGGAGCTGCGAAATCAAGCCGCAACGGAGTTGAGAAAGGTGTATTGCTGCTGCATCTGGGCAATGTATACTGGCAATGCCACCGATATGGCGATGCCAAAAGATGCTATGATGCAGCCATCGGACTCCTGGACCAGGACCGCAAAGACTACAAACAGCTCTCCGACCGTTCGAAGGTACTCGACGAACTGGTGCCTTATACCGACGCCATCCATCTGCAGGACTCCCTGCAATCACTCGCCCACATGAGCGAAACAGAGCGGAATGTAGCCATTGACAAGGTGATAGATGCCCTGAAAAAGCAAGAAAAGGAAGAAAAGAGAAGACTTGCCGACCAGGAATTGGCAGAAAAACAAGACAACCAAAGTGCCGGCGGAAATAACGGCAATGGTAATAACAGCAGAAATAACAGGAATCAGGGAAACAGCAATGCCTCATCCAACTTCGGAAACGGAGCCCAGGGCAACGGCGGTTTCGGCAACAGCAGTACCTGGTATTTCTATTCCCAATCTGCCGTAGCCCAAGGCAAACAGCAGTTTGAACGTCTCTGGGGCAAGAGAAAGAATATCGACAACTGGCAACGGAGCAACCAGACCGTAGTTGCCGATGCCAAAGGCGTAGAAGAAATGACCGATGAACAGCGCGATTCTCTCCTCAACGAGGCACAGAAGAAAGACATTGAAAAGGAGAAGGAGAAGAACCTGAGTGCAGAAGAAGATCCGCATCAGCGTGCCTACTATCTCGCTCAGATTCCGCTCACCGAAGAGAAGATGGCAGAAAGCAATCAGATTCTGGATGACGGACTGCTGCATGCCGGCATCATCCTGAAAGATAAGCTCGATGATCTGGACGAAAGCGAACGCATGCTGCAGCGACTGGTGAAGAAGAACTCATCATACGAACATCTCGATGATGCCTACTATCACCTCTACCTGCTCTACAACATCCGGAAGCAGCCAGCCATCGCCAGCCGCTATCTCGACCTGTTGAAAGCGAATTATCCGGAGAGCCAATGGACCGCCCTGCTCACCTCTCCTTATTATGAGGAAGATGCGAAGATGGGCATTCATCTCGAAGATTCGCTCTATGCTGCCACCTACGATGCCTTCAAGGCTAACCTATATAATAAGGTGGTACACAACCGAGCAATCTCAGACAAACGCTATCCAGAAGGAGCCAACCGCGACAAGTTCCTCTTTATCGGTGGACTCACCCAGCTCCACGAGGGAAATATCCAGGCATGTCTCGACGATATGCAGCAGGTGGTAGAGAAATATCCGAACAGCCGACTCAGCGAGATGGCGGGAATGATTCTCAACGGAGTGAAAGCCGGCAGACAGCTCAAGGGCGGTACATTCGACCTGAGCAATGTATGGTCGCGCCGCAACGCCGTACTCAATGATGATGCCAAGACTAAAGCCAAGGTATTCAGCATTGAGCGCAACGAGCCGTTCGTCTTCATGCTTGCCTACGTACCCGATTCTGTGAACGAGAACCAGTTGCTCTTCGAGATGGCGAAATACAATTTCACCTCCTATCTCGTGCGCAATTTCGACCTCGTCATCGATGAACAGAATGGTCTGCACCGCATGCAGGTAAAGGGATTCCGCAATTACGACGAGGCACGCCAGTATGCCAACGACATCTACCAGCACCAGGCTATCACCCAGCTCCTGTCAAAGGGAGCCCGCGGTATCGTCATCAGCGAGCCAAACCTCCTGCTGCTGGGCACCAGTCTGAGCTACGACGATTATACCCTCTTCTATACCCAGCATCTGGCACCGCTGAAAATCAGCAAGGACCCACTGCTTGAAGAACCGGCGGAAATCATCCAGCAGGAAAAGACGGATAATTCAGAAGAAAATGAAGAAGAAACCGGAACTGCCGATGAAATAGAAACCGGAACAACCGGAACTTTCAGCAACGGTACAACAGGAACCTTCGATAATGGTACGACAAATAACGGAACCGCAGGTACCGGAACAACCGGAACCCAGGGAACCGATGCGGATATAAAGGAAGAAAAAGCGCCAAAGACAACTTTCGACAACGACGACAGTCTGGATTTGGACAGCGAAGAATATGATTTAGACGGATTTTAGTGAATAGTTATCATGTTTAAAAAGACAGAAACAGAACTTATCCTTCAACTCAGAAAAGGATCTATGAAGGCATTCGATGAGATCTACGAGCTATATGCCCGCAGACTCTTTGCCTTTTGCCTGAAATATACCAAGTCGAAGGAGAATGCCGAAGAGATCATGGAAGATACCTTCGTGTGGCTCTGGAACAACCGAAGCACGCTGGAAGAGGCAGAAAGCGTAAAGCCGCTGCTCTTCCTCAGAGCCAAGCATTATCTCATCAACGCCTACAGGAAGGTCATCAATTCGCCCGTGTACGAAGACTACATGGACTATCTTGACCATCACAATAGCACCACTGCTGACAGTCAGTTGGAGTATGATGATTTCGTCAGACAGCTCAACCTGATGCTTGCCAAACTGCCCAAGACACAGCAGGAAATCATCCGACTCTCCAAGTTGGAGATGCTCAACAATCAAGAGATTGCCGAGAAGCTCAACTATAGTGAACAGACCGTTAAGAACCAGCTGTCCATGGGGTTGAAACAGCTCCGACAGCTTATCAGCAACCGCACCAACCTGATGTGGCTCTTGTTTTTAGTATAATTTAACGGTACATTCTCTACCGAACCATGTATAACCTAAAAAAGGATTGTTTTATGTTAGACGACATCAAGAATAGTACAGACTTAGCTAATCTGAAGGAACGGATTAACAACTGTTCAGATGAAGAATTAGCTGCAGCCATGGAAGAGGAATGGCTGCACGGCATCATCCCGGATAGCGGTATCTCTGACGAAGATTTGGCACGTATCAAGGCCGAAATTCATGAACAGATAGGAACCCGTAAGCAATTCACCCTGAAGCGCGTCCTCAAGTGGACCCAGATAGCGGCAGCTATTGCCCTGCCTATCTGCATGGTGATTATGGGAATGATGTATAAGGAAAACAGGCAATATGCCGCGATTCCGCTGACAGAAATCACCACCCAGGAAGGCGAACAGGTGAGCATCACCCTGCCCGACAAGAGTGTGGTAGCGCTCAATTCGCTCTCCAGCATCAAATATGCACCACAGGATTTCTGCAAGGACAATCGCGAGATTGAATTTGAAGGCGAGGCTCACTACAAGGTAGCCAAAGACGCCCGGCATCCGTTCATCATCCACATGCAGGGAATGGAAATCAAAGTGTTGGGTACCGAGTTTAACGTCATCAACCGAAAGAAAGAACAGACTGCAGAAGTTGCGCTGCTCAACGGTAGCGTGATGCTCACTTCCCTTGCCAACGGCAGCACCTATACGATGAAACCAAACGAAATCGTTGTGGTGAACAAACAGACCGGAAAGATGGATGTCCGCGAAGTATCGCATATTGAGGATGCCTGTGCATGGCAGAAGAAGCAGCTGGTATTCCGTGATGCATCGCTGGGCAGAGTCATCAGAAGTCTGGAGAAGAATTACGGAGTAGAGATTGCTGTAGAAATGGATACCATCGAACCTTTCACAGGAACCCTGCCGAACAACAGCCTTACCGAAGCCCTGCAGATTATCTCTGAAGCCTATCAGGTGAAGTTCAGCAAGACACCAGCCGGAAAGTATGTTTTGAGATAATAAAAAAGTAAGCCTTTGAGCTATCATTACCGATACGCTCAAAGGCTTTTTTATTTAGGTTTTAAGATGTGCCAAATCCCTTTGGCATGACGTTTAACACATGAGAATCTCGTTTATTTTCCATAATCATTGTACATCATGATCAGGCATGCGGCACTCCAGCTAAAGTGAGAAGCCTGCATAGGCTTGCCGGTATGCGTATCATAATTCTCATAAATTGGGGTACCTGCCGAAATGCCCTGCAGATTGCGGAACACCTGGTCGGTATAGGCATCTGCCTTTTTCTTCTCACCATAGTTGCGATAGCCCTTGATGCCATAATAGGTCTGGTCGAGCCAGATAGGACCGCGCCAGTAACCCTGCGGATTGTACTTCGGATTATCGGCAGCTATCGTTGGGAATGGGATGAAGGTAGAGAACTTCTTCTTATTGTCGAGCAACTTTCTTGCCTTGGCAAACTGCTTAGGCGTTGCTATGTTCGCCCAGAAAGGAATATATCCCTCACAACCTGCCTCACGCACAAATGTTCTGTCGCCATCCAGACGGCGGTCGTAGAAGAAGCCATCCTTCTTATCAAAGAAATAATCGGCAACCAGTCCACGATAGTCAGGCAAGTCGAAAGGCTCGCCCAGCAATCCGGCAAACTTCTTGAGCAAGGTATACTCCAGCGAGAGATAAGCATTCAGGTCAACGCTCTCCTGATCAGTACTCCATGCATCCTTGCCGTTCTGCAACATCTTGGTGCCGTCGAAACGGATGGCGTTATCCATACCGCTCTCCCAGGCTGCAGCCTCCAGAGTGCCATCAACCGAGCCGAACTCACAGATATGATTCTTGTCGTGATCTCTCTTCTCATACCACCACTTGTGATATTTCAGGAGTTTCGGATACATCTCCTTCACGAAAGCCAAATCCTGGGTATGTTCATAAATCTCGTTCACCGCCCAGGCTGCCAGAGGAGGCTTGCTGTCGCGGTAGTTGTTCTCCGAAGCATCCGGATAGATGCAATCGATAATCATACCGTCTGGCTGCTGGTAGTCGAACATCACACGGATGTTATCCTTCGCCAACTCAGGGAAGAAGGAAGCCATACCGGCAGAGAAACGCCAGCAGTCCCATGCCCAGCAACCTACGAAATAGCCTACAGCATGACTTGGCACGATGCCGTCATGATACAGGGCACCTCGCTTGGCACGCCAGTTGGAAAGCAGGGTGACGATGGATTTCGCAGCCACCCGGTTATATTCTGCAGGCATATCATCACGAATCACCTTCTTCAGATAACCGTTCCAGCGGTCATCATTTGCCTGGAGAGCGGCTGATGGATTGGCAAGCAGACTGGCTGTATGCACATGCTGAACCGAAGCCTCGGTATCCTGCTCTACCAGCGAAATGGCGATGGTGAGCTGCTCTACACCTCTTGGCACGGCAGCCAGATAGTTGTGGTCGATATCAGTCACCTGAACCTCCTGAGGGAAGTCGATGATGACACGTTCACCATAGAAGTCTCCAATGGTAACACGGTTCTTGCAACGTGATACGTTGGCACGGGTACTGATGCTGTCGGCAGTAAACGTGAACGGAACCTTGGATGGATTGGTAACTGTAAGCAACGCCGTACGGGCATCTACAAACTGCAGACTCTCACAGATATCGGCACCATCCTTCTTCAGACTCATCCTGATTTCGCCCGGATAATAGCTCTGTTCCTGCACGGTACCATCAATGAGAGATACCAGCGAACGGGCATACCAGTTGCGGTAATAGATGCTGAAAGGTCCGCAGAAGCCTGCGGTAGGTTTCTCCTTCTCAGAGAGGGTGAAGCCCATCCACGAACCCATATCCGTGAAGCATCCGTTATGACGGCGGGGAGCACCCGGTGTCAGCTGGATGTCAAGAATATCCTTATACTCCTGACGGGTGGTCTGTGCCATGCCGTCCATAGACAGCATGGCAAGCCCCATAGTCAATATAGCTATAGACTTAGTCTTCATATCGTTTATTTTAAGTTCTTAATAGTAAAGCTATAGCTCCACTCCTTTGGTGTGATGGTATATTCCGGATGCACCATAGCGCCCCAGGTATTATCGCCACCAACACCCATCTGCAGATGGTCGATGTTCACCCATACCATGTCCTTCTTGTCTACGCAGCCACCATGACGGTGCTCGATGGTAGAAGGAACATAGAGGAGATCATCCTGTGGGAAGTTCCAGGCACTTACGCTCAATGGCTCAGCACCTTCCACCCTGATACCGGCTCCAGCCTTCGAAGCGAGGGTGAACCAGCGAACATCACACTTGTTGGCGGTTTCCTGTGCTCGTACGTATGGATGATATTGCTCCCATACGCTGGCAGAATACTTACCGATGAGGTAACCGCTCTTACGGTCGGCATAGTTCTCCTGCGGACCTCTACCCAACCAGGTCATCTGGTCGTAGTCGCCCTTCAGAATCATGCGCATACCGAGACGAGGCATCTCCGGCAGCGCCTTGTTGCCAGGCATGAAGTGCATGTTTACCTCTACATTTCCGTTGGCAAGCATCTGATAGGTAATCTGCATCTGTGATTCCTGCTCAGGCATATCGAAGTCTGCGATGACGGTAGCCTTCTGGTTGTCTGCCTGGGTCTTGATGCCCTTCAGTACCATCTTCTTTCCTGCCTCACGCCAGGTAGCGCAGCGTTCCTGAGTACCGTTAGCCACATCGTTGTCGGTGATACCGCGCCAGAAGTTTGGCTGCAAACCTGCCAGCAGCATTTCCTTGCCGTCATATTTCAAAGAGGTCATCTCGCCGGACTTCTTAGAGAAGCTGATGCTGAAATCCCGGGTCTTACTCTGGATGGTGATTGCCTCTTCTGTCTCGGTCTTCTCTATCTGTCCGCTTACCTGTTCCTGAGCCTTTTCCAGTCTTACAGGCAGCTGCATCTGCTCGATGGCTACCTCGTGACCTGCAGGAACGGCTCCGGTAGCCTGCTTGCTGAAGGCGCGCAGGGTGAGGAAGTATTCCTTGTTGTCGGCAGCAGGAAGTGTACCCATCGGTATCTCCATCTCCTTCGTCTGATGAGGCAGGAGGGTCGGGAAGTTCATCTTGCCGCTTCTGATGGTTTCGCCGTTGGCTTCTACTGCCCATACGAGTTGATAATTGTTAAGCGTGGTATAGTCGAATCGGTTGGTTACCTTGATGCGGTTCTGCATGAAGGCTACTGGCTCGAAGGCGATGTTCTGGTAAACCTTCTTCACCTCCCAGATATGTGGATGCAACGAGCGGTCGGCTGCTACAAGTCCGTTGGCACAGAAGTTGGAATCGTTTACTACGCCTACGAATCCCATATCACCACCATAAGCCCAGTATTTGTGTCCCTTGTCATCGGTCTTGGCGATGGTCTGGTCTACCCAGTCCCAGATGAAACCACCCTGCAACTGGTCGTATTTGTAAATCAGATCCCAGTAATCCTTGAGGTTACCCTCGCTGTTACCCATGGCATGGGCATATTCGCAGAGAATCAGCGGACGCTCATCACGCTGGTTGACATGGCGGCGCAAAGACCAGATGCGGGCATACATCGGACAGTAGATATCCGACTTGGCATTGTAACCGCCGCCCTCATACTGTACCGGACGGGTTGGATCCAACGCCTTGCTCATATCATAGAGTTTCTCGAAACTCTTGCCATATCCGCTCTCGTTACCCATAGACCAGATGATGATGGCGGTATGGTTGCGGTCGCGCTTGATCATGCGGTACATGCGGTCGTGGAAAGCAGGATACCAGTCTTCTCTGTCTGCCAGCTGCTTGTATTCTGTATCCAGGATACCATGACATTCGATGTTTGCCTCGCCTACCATGTAGAGACCATACTTATCGCAGAGCTGATACCACTCCGAATAGTTTGGATAGTGAGAGGTACGCACGGCATTGATGTTGAACTGCTTCATCATCTTCACATCCTTCACCATCTCACCGATGCTGAGGGTTCTGCCGTGAACGGCATTGTGCTCCTGTCGGTTCACACCCTTGATGGTAATGGCTACACCGTTCACCAGAAGTTGTCCGTTCTTCATTTCGATGGTACGGAAGCCGAAAGGCTGAGCCACACTCTCCTCTACTCTACCATTCCTGTCGGTAGTATTGATGACGAGGGTGTAGAGATAAGGACTCTCGGCACTCCAAGGCTGCACGTTCTTCAACAGCTTTTCGAAATGAATCAAGGTATCAGCAGGTGAGGTGATGCTCTGGATTTGTTTGAAGAGAGATTTGCCTGTTGCCGAAAGCACTTTCACCTCAACCTTCTGACCCTTTTGTGGATTGAGCATATTCACATCGAGCGTGAAATTGCCATCCTTATATAGATTGATTAGTTTATTTCCCAATACGTAGTCGTTCATTCTGCTCTTAGGACGAGCCTGGATGAACACATTGCGCTCTATGCCGCTATACTTCCAGTAGTCCTGATCTTCCAGATAACTGCCGTCGCTGAAGCGGAACACCTTCATGGCAAGGCGGTTCTTGCCCTTCTTCAGGAACTTGGAGATATTGAAGTGGGCAGGCAGACGGCTATCTTCACTATAGCCCACCATCTTGCCGTTGATCCAGAGATAGAAGGCAGATTCTACACCTTCGAAATCCATGATCACATCCATGCCCTTCCAGTTTTCAGGCACGGTAAATTCGTGTACATAATGTCCTACAGGGTTGTAATCCTGTGGCACGAAAGGAGGATTTGCCTTGAAAGGATAGGTTACATCGGTGTAGATGGGTGCATCGAAGCCCTGCAACTCCCAGCTGCCAGGCACATTGATGTTCTGCCAATCGCTTACGTTATAAGATGTCTTGAAGAAATCGGTCAAGGCAAGACTCGGATTCTTCACCAGTTTGAATTTCCATACACCATCCAGCGAGCGGCGGCGCTCATTCTGGGTGTTCAACTGGAAACGGCGGGCGTCGTCCATCTTCAACTGTGCCAAGGCTCCATTCTCACTTGTAAAAGGCAAGTAATGAGCGGTCATCGGCATGCGGTTGATATGGGTTACGGTGGCGTCCTGCCAAGGGTCTGAAGCTGCTGTCTGCTTGCCATCCTGAGCCGCAAGGGCTACTGAGGTATGGGCACAGCAAAGGCTCAGACATATCATGAATGAACTGAAAATATGTCTCATACGGGTTTTGGTTTAAAACTGCTTTTAGTTATTTCTACAAAGAACAGAAGAAGGTAACCAGGAAGGGTACAGAAAAGTCGACACAGAAGCCATGGAAGATGGAAACGATGATGAAACTCTCGCCCGAATATCGGGTGATGATTGGCAACGTTGTATCCATGGTCGTGGCTCCACCTACACTGATAGGTGCCAGTTTGCCGAAGTATTTTGCCAGCAGCGGAGCACACAGCAGGGTAAGAATCTCGCGGCAGATGTTGGCAAGAAGGGCAATGGTGCCCAGTTCGGCGCCCCGGTATTCGGTGATGAAGATACTAGAAAGAGAGTAATATCCGAATCCTGAACCTATAGCCAGACAATCGGTAAGCTGGCGGTGGCTCAAGATGAGAGATACGGCAGCACAACCTGCCAGCGTACCCAGAATGGTCATCACAGGGAGCATCATCAGGCGTGGATTCACCTTCTTGAAACTCTTCAGCACAGAGGTATCGCAACCGATGCTGATGCCTACGCAGAACATCAGGCAGCAGAGTGCGTAATAGCTCACGTCGCTATCCAGGAAACCTGCCGGAATCACATCACACAAGCCTACGATGATACCCAGAACAAAGAAGCTTACGATAATCAAACTGCCTTTCATGCCTTGCCTCCTTTCCCGGTTTCAGCGTGAGCCGACGATTTAGCCTGCTTTGCTGTAACATACTTCCACAATGCCCAAGCAAAGAGTGCACTACCCAGACTGCCTCCCAAGGTCAGGGCTATCGCCTCAAGTCCCAGGGTCTGAAGACCGCTGATGATACGAGGGTTAGAACCTACCTCGATACCGAGCAGGAACAGGAGTACCCATATCAGCGCCGTGATGATACGGCCGATAAAACTCATTTTCTTGTTGCGGAGCAGATAGCCGGTACCTATTCCGCATAGCATAATCATTACTATCTTGAGCATTGTTTCTTGTTTTTCTTCTTCTTTTTATTGTTCGTTTTTATTATTCAAGTTTTGCAAGTGAGGGAATTAAATGAAGTTAAAGAAGTTATCACTCCCTACGGTCGTTCGGGAAGTTAAGAGACAATAGTCTTTTGTCGTAAAACGTAGGACATTTGTCCCTTAACTTCCCTCTAACTTCTCTAACTTCCCTTAACTTCCCCATATGCGAAAGTTCAGTTACTTTACCATAAAAAACGGATTCCCGGCCGTATTATTGCTTAATAGACCGAGAATCCTGATGATATTTATAAGTAATCTTCAATGGTAACTCGCCCCTATTACTTAGCCAGGCTGTTTGAGTTCAACTCTGTCAGAGGAGTTGGGTAGAACAGCTTGCTCTTGTCGAAGCCTGTACGTCCGGCAGCAGTCAGTGCCTCAGCCGTCTTACCCCAACGGCGCAGGTCATACCAGCGCAAGTTCTCCAGTGGGAACTCAATCATACGCTCGTGCTCAATCTGAGCCTGAACCTCAGCCTGTGTTGTACCGGTCATGGCTGGCATATTGCCATGAACTCTTCGCACATCGTTGATCAGCGGAATAGCCTCTCCTGTACGTCCCAAATCATTGAGAGCCTCAGCCTTCATCAGAAGAACGTTGGCATAACGCATCAGAGGAATGTTCACGTCGGTAGTTGACTGTGCCAGGGCCTCATATGTTGCAGGCATGAACTTGCGGAAAGAAGGACGGTCGTAAGCCTCTTCTACCTCCGGATTCAGCATGACCCAAGCATCCCAGTCGTAACCATATACCTTTCCGGTTCCATCATTGAAGTAAGGATCCTGGAAATATACAGAGCCATAAAGACGGGCATCATACTTGCCATTATTCAACTTGCCTTCCTTCTTAAACTCGTTCATCAAGGTCTCTGAAGGGGTAATCTCATCCCATCCTCCAAACTCCTCTGTACCTATCCAGCGATGCAGCTGGGTAGCATAGTTGGCACCATTGGCACTACTCAGAGAAAACTGCACCTCGAAAAGACTCTCCTTACAGTTCTTGTTTGTACCATTAAACATGCTGGCATAATCGTTTTCCAGACTATATCCCTTTACATTATTGAATGCCTCTACAGCAGCATTCAGATATTCTGCTTTCTTATCAGTCTGCTCAGAAGCCATCGTTAGATAAGCATAGCCTAAGTAGGCATAAGCTGTGCCTGAGGTAACACGTCCCACTTCTTCATTGCTGCGAGAGTTACTCATCTCCGTACCGGCTTTCAGGTCATCTACGATAAACTGCCAAGTCTCAGGACGGTCAGAAAGAGCCTTATCCAACTGGCTGGTAGAAGTGATATATGTATCACGGATAATGATTTTCTCCCAGTTGAGCAAGAGTTGCATATGATAGAAGCCACGAAGGAAATGAGCCTCAGCCAAGAGCTGCTTTCTGTCTGCTGCAGCAAGCTGACCTTCACTCATGGTAGCCACCTTATCAATAATCTGGTTACAGAAACTGATTCCGCGATAGTAACTCTTCCAGTAGATAGAGAACTGAGAGTTTCCGTTGTTGTAGCTGAAGTTACGTAGCTGCACCCAGTTTGGATAGTTCTGTACATCCTTACCCAAATCTACGTCATCCTGGCGATAAGCCTCAACAGGCCATTTCACCTCTGCGAAATCCCATTGGTCTCCGGAATATTCTGCAAAATACAGTTGGGAATAAGCTGATGACATTGCCGACTCTACGTCTGCTTTATCACGCCAGTAAGAATCGGAAGTCAGTTTATCTGGCGAAGTCTGCGTCAAATAGTCATCACATGATGTGAGTGACAGAGCAAGGCAAATGCCTGCTATATATTTTAATGCTTTCATAAGATTTTCCTTTTTATGTTAATACTAGAATGATACCTGTGCACCTACTGTATAAGAGCGAGAGAACGGATAGGTAAAGCGGTCGATACCACTATTCAATACGCCCATAGAGAATTCTGGGTTGGCACCAGAATAACCTGTGATGGTAAACACATTTTCTGCACTCACGTAGAAACGGATGCGGTCGCAATAAATCTTCTTAACCAGCGATGTTGGCAAGGTATAACCCAACTGCACCTGACGCAAGCGTACGAAATCTCCATTCTCCAGGAAACGGGTTGACTCGCGAGTATTGTCGTTAGGGTCACCATAGATGGCACGGGGTACGCTGGTATTGGTATGGGTAGGAGTCCAGGCATCCAGAGTGCTGCTGAGGAAGTTGGAAGCTGAGTTCATTCCCTCGTAATAGTAGCGGATACCGTTGTAAATCTTGTTGCCGAATGCACTACCGATGACTGCTGAGAAGTCGAAGCCCTTGTAGCTGGTGCTCAAGTTAAGGTTAGCCTCAACCTTAGCGATACCTGTACCAGAGTAGGTCTTATCGTTATCATTAATCACACCATCACCATTCATATCCTTGAAACGGACATCACCAGGCTGAGCATTTGGCTGAAGGAGTTTGCCATCCTTGTTTTTATAAGCATTTACCTCATCCATATTCTGGAAGATACCGTCTGCCTGATAGAGGTAGAAAGCACCGATTGGCTTGCCTACCTTGGTCTGGGTAGGGAAGTGCTCTGAGCCATACTTCAAACCCATACCGTAAATGGTCTGATCTTCATTAGCAAGAGAAACCACCTTATTAGATACAGTACTGAGGTTGAAACCTACATTATACTCGAAATCACTTACCTTGTCGTTCCAGTTCAACTCCAACTCAAAGCCCTGGTTGCGCATCTTACCTACGTTCATGGTAGGGTTGGCAATACCAGCAGAAGGAGCCAGCTTACGGGTAATCAGCAGGTCGCGTGTCTCGTTGATATAATAGTTTACATTACCACTCAGATGGTTATTGAAGAAGCCGAAATCGAAACCGATGTTCTTGGTATCAGTAGTTTCCCATTTCAAAGAGCGGTTTTCCAATCCACGGGCAATACTGCCTGGCCATGCAGAAGAGCCTGAACCCTGAACATAACCCTGATAGAGGTCATTGTATGTAGAAATGAGCGCCAGGAAATCGTAGTAGCCCAATGCATTCTCGTTACCGAGCTGTCCCCAGCTGGCACGGAACTTCAAGTTGCTGATTACTGTATTCTTAGGGAAGAATGGTTCCTCGCTGATTCTCCAACCTACAGCAACAGATGGGAAGAAACCCCAACGGCTATCGGCACCGAACTTAGAAGATCCATCCTCACGGAAGGTGAACTGGAAGAGATAACGGTCATTGTAATTATAGTTCAAACGGCCGAAGAAAGAAGCACGGTTATACTTCCAGCAAGAACCGTTACCACTGAAGGTACCACCTGCTCCGGCACCGATGGTAGCAAAGCTGGAATCCAGAAATCCTGCTGCCTTCTCACTCTGCTGCAGCTGTCCGTTTTCTACCTTATAGACGATGGTCTTGCCTTCTACATCTACAGAGCTCCAGTTATACTTGCGACTGGTGAGCGAAGTACCGAGCATGGCATTGATGCTGTGCTTCTTGATTTCCTTGTTGAAAGAGAGTACGTTCTCGAACACCTGCTCTTCCCAATAAGCACGAGTCTCGCTGCTATACGGATAATTGTTAGGACTCTTAGTATCTGCTATATAATCAGGTGCATGATAAGAATCTATCTCATGCTCACCACGATAACCATAGCTGGTCTTGAAGTTGAGCCAAGGGAAGAACTTGAAGGTTAATGCTACATTGGCAGAAGTATGATACTTCTTATCTACTTCGTTCTTATAGTAGTTATCTGCAACAACGTTACGGTTGTTTGGCAGACCATCAAAGTTAGTCAAACCGAAACCATACTTCTCATTCTCATTATAAATAGGTACGAGAGGAGAAATCATATAAGTTTCCTTGAGAGAATACTGAGGCTGACGGCTATTGGTATATTTGAAATCCATATTGGCATCCAAATCAATGATACCCTTTGTTGCATGGAGTTTCATACGTGCGATATCATGACGATGCTCGTTACCGATAAAGATACCCTTCTCGTCGGCATGGTTGTAAGATACAGAATACTGTGCCTTATCACCACCTCCGCGGAGGCTGACCATATAGTTCTGTGCCAATCCGTTGCGCTGGATAGCATCTTGCCAATCGGTATTCACACCAGTTTCATGGGTAATATAGGCAGGTAAGCCGGCACCAGGATATTCACCATTCTGGGTCTTATAGTTCTCATACATCATCTTATGTACAGCCTTATAGCCATCAGCATCAAGCATATCGAGGTCCTTAGCAACGTGAGTGAAGCTCAAATAGGTACTGAAATCCACCTTTACATTGCCCTTCTTACCGTTCTTGGTTGTAATCAGAACCACACCGTTGGCAGCTACAGAACCATAGATGGCAGCAGCAGCACCATCCTTCAGAATCTCCATAGACTCGATGTCCTGAGGGTTCACGCTGTTGATATCGCCAGGGAAACCATCCACGATATAAAGAGGTTCGTTATCGCCGAATGTCTTGATACCACGAATCTTGATGCTCACACCGGCACCGGCGTTACCACCACTCTTCAGGATGTTCACACCGGCTACCTTACCCTGCAAAGCCTCAGCTGGGTTGGTAGTAGTGCGCTTAGCCATCTCCTTGGTATTGACAGAAGAAAGAGCTCCGGTCATATCGCTACGCTTCATGGTACCGTAACCTACTACTACGACTTCGCTCAAAGCCTGGGTATCCTCGCTCATGGCGATGTTCATGTTTTCTGAAGCCTTCACCTCGCGGTCTACGAAACCGAGGTAAGAAACCTTCACCTTAGCGCCCTTGGCTGCATTGATGGTGAATCGGCCGTCCATATCGGTTACTGCGAGTTCGTCAGTACCAACTACCGAAACAGTAGCACCAATGACAGGCTCACCGTTGTCGTCCTTCACCACACCCTGCATCTTGCGCTTATTGGTCTGCTGAGGAGCGGCAACATTCGCATGCTTCTCAGAAACAACGATAGATTTCTGTGAAACCACAGAGTATTTCAAGTTGCGTCCCACAAAAGCCGCATCGAGTACAGCTGTTACAGGAACGCCACTCTTCCTGATGGTGATATCCTTGCGATGGTCAATGATATCACTCTTGTAAGAAAACCTGTAAGATGTCTGGTTTTCGATTGTACTGAACACCTGCTTCAAGGAGGCATTCACAACATTGACAGTTACTTTCTGCTGTGCCGATGCTCCCAAGAGAGGAAGGCACATCAGGATGAAGATCATCAAACTTTTCAAGTAATTGCGTCTGATCATAATGTTTACGTTTAGTTATACAAATAAGTTTTACTTAACCTATGTTTTTAGGTTTTGTCACAAGGTAATACAAACGTTTTCATAAAAAGTACCAAAGAATCTTTATCATTAACTCTCTTTAACACGAAGTCGTATTCCTCATTCCATTTTTCTTTGTACTTTAGCACCCCGAAAAGAAAAAGGATATAAAATATGAGCAACGGATTATTACTTTGGATAGACGACGAGATAGAACTTCTCAAGGCACACATCATCTTTCTGGAAAAGAAAGGATACGAAGTGCAGACGGTAAGCAACGGCCCTGATGCCATTGAACTTTGCCGCCAACAGACCTTCGACCTCATCCTGCTCGATGAGATGATGCCGGGACTCAGCGGACTGGAAACCCTGCTACGCATCAAGGACATCCAGCCAGCCACACCGGTAGTGATGTGCACCAAGAGCGAAGAAGAAAACATCATGGACCAGGCAATCGGTTCAAAGATAGCCGACTATCTGATCAAACCCGTAAACCCGAACCAGATTCTGCTCTCGCTCAAGAAGAACATCCACCGCAAAGACATCGTGGCGGAGGTGACGCAGAGCGGATACCAGCAGGACTACCAGCAGATAGCCATGCAGATGATGGAATGCAGAAGTGCGGAAGACTGGATGGAGATTTACAGGCGACTGGTAAGCTGGGAACTGAAGCTGAGCGATACGGCAAGTCCGATGGCAGAGATGCTGGGCATGCAGAAGGAAGAGGCTAACCAGGGTTTCGCCAAATACATAGCCAAGAACTATCTCGACTGGGTGAGTCCCGACAACAGAGACCGCCATCTGATGAGTCCCGACATCTTCAAGCGCAAGATATTCCCGCTGCTCGATGAGGGCAAGAAGGTGTTCCTGATTGTGATAGATAACTTCCGCTATGACCAGTGGCGCATGCTGGCTGAAGACATCGGCGACCTGTTCGACATCGATGAGCAGCTCTACATGAGCATTCTTCCTACCGCCACGCAATATGCACGCAACGCCATCTTCAGCGGTCTGATGCCGAACAAGATAGCCGAAATGTTCCCTGACCTCTGGGTAGATGAGGACGAGGAGGAAGGCAAGAACCTCAACGAGGCGCCGCTGATACAGACCCAGATAGAGCGATTCAGAAAGCACTATACCTTCAGTTATCACAAGGTGAACGATTCGCAGGGTGCCGACCGTTTCCTGGAGCATTATAACGAATGCCGGAACAACGACCTGAACGTGCTAGTGATTAACTTCATCGACATGCTCTCTCACGCGCGTACCGAATCTAAGATGGTGCGCGAGCTTGCCAACAACGAGAGTGCCTACCGCAGCATCACGCAGAGCTGGCTCCGCCATTCGGTTCTCTCCGAGCTCTTCAAGCTCCTTTCGCAGAGCGATTACCAGGTAGTGCTCACCACCGACCACGGCAGCATCAGGGCATCGAAACCAATCAAGATTGTAGGCGACCGCAATACGAACACCAACCTGCGCTACAAGCTGGGCAAGAATCTGGCTTACCAGAGCAAGGAAGTGTTCACCATCAAGGAGCCTCAGCGTGCCCAGTTGCCGGCACCTAACCTGAGTACCTCGTATGTATTTGCCACGGGCGACAGTTTCTTCGCCTATCCGAATAATTACAACTATTATGTGCAATACTACAAGGATACCTTCCAGCACGGCGGCATCTCGATGGAGGAAATGCTCATACCGCTCATCACACTGACACCGAGAAAAAGGTAATGTCAGTTAATAGTTGATAGTTAACAGTTTATAGTAAACATATATGAAGATAAAAATTGACTCATTAGACACGATCCATGAAGCAGCCAAGGAATTTCTGCAGAACATGGGCGACGGCAAGGTCTTTGCCTTCTATGGCAAGATGGGAGCCGGAAAGACAACATTTGTAAAAGCTATTTGCGAAGAACTGGGCGTAGAAGATGTCATCACATCTCCTACCTTCGCCCTCGTAAACGAATATACAGCGGGCGACGGCTCACCTGTCTACCACTTCGATTTCTACCGCATCAAGAAACTCGATGAGGTATACGATATGGGCTACGAAGATTATTTCTACAGCGGCAACCTCTGTTTCCTGGAGTGGCCGGAACTGATAGAAGACCTGCTGCCGGAAGACTGCACAAAAGTGACTATCACCGCCGAAGAAGACGGAACCAGAAGCGTAGAATGGTAAGCCTCCGACAGCCTCGAACAAAAAAAAGCATCTGGCTGAGAGCATGTTTTCTCAAGCCAGATGCTTTTATCATTTCCTATCCAGGCTGATTACAGGAGAGCCTGGAACTTCTCGGTGAGGGTTGCCTTAGAGGCTGCGCCAACAAACTTATCTACCAGCTGGCCACCCTTGAAGAAGAGGATGGTAGGGATATTACGAACACCAAACTCCATAGCGATGTCGTCGTTCTCCTCTACATCACACTTGCCTACTACCAACTTGCCGTCAAACTCCTCAGCAAGTTCTGATACGATAGGAGCAATCTGGCGGCAAGGACCGCACCATGTTGCCCACAAATCTACTACCAATGGCAGTTCGCCATTCTTGTAGCTCTCGAAATTCTCGGTTGTAATTGTTACTTCCATTTTTCTAAACTTTTAAATATTAAACTAAAATTATCTCTAATTGATCTGATAGCTCATCTTAGGATGCTGCTCGATATACTGGATGAGGGCATGGCCCACGCCTACCGTATGCTCACGGGCACGCATCAGCAGATAGGTATTGCTGTCTACATCATGTATCTGGAAAAAGAGCTGCGCCTTGCCCTCGTCATTCTCCAGAATGGTCTGCAGGTCGCTGACCATCGTTTCATCTATCGCATCGCTCTCCACATTGATGGTGAAGCGGTCGATGCGGTTCTCCTTGACCGTCTGCAGATACTCTACATTGCCTATCTGGAAATCGAGATAGTTGGCATTGCCGTAACGGGAAACGCACTTGGCGGTGATGTAGATGGTGCTGCCTTCAACCATGATGCCGCGCCACTTGCCCCAGTCCTCGCCAAAGAGAGCCAGCTCGCCTGAACCCTCAAAGTCTTCGAGCGTAACGAAACCGCACGGCTTGCCCGTCTTGGTAAACTTCGACTTCACACTCGTGATGATGCCGCCCAGCACCACATCCTCCTTCTTTGCCAGCTCCTGCTTGTCGCCCAGTTCAGAGCAATGGGTATTGCAGAGGGAATTGAGGATAATGCTGTACTCATCGAGCGGATGGGCAGAAAGATAGATGCCCACAAGCTCGCGCTCACGGTTCAGACGTTCGATGGTGCTCCAGCTCTCTGCATCAGGAATAGGCGGCGTAGCTATCTCTATCGCCTCGGTACCGCCAAAGAGTGAGTTGGCAGCCTCGTGCTGCTCCTGCTGGAAGAGCTGACCGTAGCGCACCAGCGTATCGAGGAAGGTTTCGCCCTTGTTGTTCTTGCCGAAGAACTGCTCGCGACGGATGCCAAAGCTGTCGAAACCGCCACTCAGCGCCAAGGTTTCGAAAGCCTTGCGGTTCACGCTGGAGTAATCTACACGCTCGGCAAAATCGAAGATGGTTTTATAAGGTCCGTTCTTCAGTCGCTCTGCCACGATGGCATCGGCTGCCGGAGCACCCATACCCTTGATGGCTGAAAGACCGAAACGTATCTCTCCATGCTCGTTCACACCGAACACGCGGTAACTCTCGTTCACATCCGGCCCCAAGGTCTTGATGCCCATCGACTGGCACTCCTCCATCAGCTTGGTGATTTCGGTAATCTGTGCAAAGCGTCGGGTCATCAGCGCCGCCATGTATTCGGCAGGATAGTGCGCCTTGAGATAGGCAGTCTGGTAGGCTACCCACGAATAACAGGTGGCATGAGACTTGTTGAAGGCGTAGGAAGCAAACTTCTCCCAGTCGCCCCATATCTTCTCCAGCACCTTCGGGTCGTGGCCGTTCTCCTGTCCCTGCTTGATAAACTTAGGCTTCATCGCATCTACGATAGCCTTTTTCTTCTTACCCATCGCCTTACGCAGCGCATCAGACTCGCCTCGGGTGAAGCTCGCCAACTGACGGGAAAGAAGCATCACCTGCTCCTGATAGACCGTGATGCCGTAGGTATCCTTCAGATACTTCTCCATACACGGGATATCGTAGGTAATCGCCTGCTTTCCGTTCTTGCGGGCAATGAAATCAGGGATATAATCCATAGGTCCCGGACGGTAGAGGGCGTTCATGGCGATGAGGTCCTCGAATACCGTAGGCTTCAGCTCACGGAGATACTTCTGCATACCCGGCGACTCGAACTGGAAGGTTCCGATGGTCTGACCGCGCTGATAGAGCTGATAGGTCAGTTCGTCATCGATAGGGATGGTATCGAGGTCAACGACATCGCCTGTAGTCTGCTTGATAACCTTGCATGCCTCCTTCATCTCGGAGAGGGTCTTCAAGCCCAGGAAGTCCATCTTAATCAGACCGGTGGTCTCGATGACATGGCCGTCGTACTGCGTTACCGCCGTCTTCAGTCCCGGGAAATCAGGGTCATCGGCAGTAGATACAGGCACCCAGTTGCTGATAGGGTCGCGGCAGATGATGAATCCGCAGGCATGGATACCCGTGCCTCGGATGGTTCCCTCGAGCATCTTGGCATACTTGATGGTATTGCTCTCGCGGGGATCGTTGGAGAACTCTGCCTCGCGCAGCTCTGGGGTATATTTGATGGCATTGGGCAGGTTCATCTTGGCACCGTCAGGCAAACGGTCTGGGATAGCCTTGCAGAGTGCATTCGCCTTATCCAACGGCAACTTCTCTACACGCGCCACGTCCTTGATGGAGTTCTTCGTCGCCATGGAACCATAGGTTATGATATGGGCACAGTTCTCATGACCGTACTTATCCATTACCCATCTCAGCACCTTGCCTCGGCCGTCATCATCAAAGTCGGTATCAATATCCGGAAGGTTCACACGGTCTGGGTTCAGGAAACGCTCAAACAGGAGGTCGTACTTCAATGGGTCAATCTTGGTAATGCCCAAGCAGTAAGCCACCACCGAACCTGCCGCAGATCCACGTCCCGGGCCCACCATCACGCCGAGTTCCTCGCGCGCCGCCCTGATGAAGTCTGATACGATGAGGAAGTAGCCCGGGAAACCCATGGTCTTCATCACGTGGAGCTCGAAGTTTACATGCTCGTCAACATTCTCGGGCAGCGGGTCGCCATAAAGCTTTTTGGCTCCCTCGTAGGCAAGGTGGCGAAGATATTCTGCCTCAAACTTGATACGGTATATCTTATCGTAGCCGCCCAATCGGTCGATAACCTTCTGTCCTTCCTCTGGTGGCAGCGGATTCTTGCCGTTCTCATCAGTGGTAAACTCCTTGTAGAGGTCTTCTTCTGATACCTTCTGTCGCAACTGCTCCTCGGTACCGAAACTCTCCGGAATCGGGAAGAAAGGCATGATAGGACCATGGTCGATGCTGTAAATCTCCACCTTATCTAATACTTCGAGGGTATTGGAAAGTGCTTCGGGGATATCCGAGAACACCTCGTTCATCTCCTGGCGGGTCTTGAACCATTCCTGCTTGGAATAGCGCAGACGGTTAGGGTCGTCGAGATCCTTGCCGGTAGCGATACAGAGCAGATGGTCGTGAGCCTCGGCAGTCTCCTTATCCTCGAAGTGGCAGTCGTTGGTGCACACCAGTTTGATGTTAAACTCCCTTGCCATCTTGATAAGTTCCTTGTTGGCACGCTGCTGCAACTCGTAAGCCTCGCGGTTGGCAAGCAGACTTGGATCATCGGGCACTTTATGGCGCTGGAGCTCGAGATAGTAATCATCGCCAAAGAGGTTGTGGTACCACTGGCAAGCCTCGCGGGCTCCTTCCAGGTCACCATGCAGAATCTTGGATGGCACCTCGCCTGCAATACATGCCGAACAGACGATGAGGTCTTCGTGATACTTCTCCAGATCGGCACGGTCGGTTCGTGGGCGCATGTAGTAACCATCCACCCACGAATTGCTCACCAGCTTGATGAGGTTCTTGTATCCATTATAATTCTTGGCAAGTACAATGAGGTGATAACCGCTCATATCGCCCTTATCCTTCTCTCGGTCGGCTTTGGTTCGGCGTGCCACATACATCTCGCAGCCGATGATAGGCTTGAAAGGTTCGAGTCCCTCCTTCTTGCGGTCTTTATTAATCTTGCCGCAATAGTCGGTAAGTTCCTTGATGCCGAACATCACACCGTGGTCGGTTACCGCCATACCCTTCATGCCGTCCTTGATGGCCTTATCTACCAGATGCGGTATCTTCGACTGGCCGTCGAGGATGGAGTATTGGGTGTGTACATGCAAATGAACAAAATCTTCCATTATCTGTTTAAAATTCGAATTTTGACAACAAAGTTACGGCGAAATATTGAAAAAGCCAAAAGAAATATGCGAAAATATTGAAAAAGGTAAAAGAAACCCACAAAAAATTTGCAAAAGTGATAAAAATGACGTACCTTTGCACCAATAAAAACTTAATCCTACTATATGGGACAGAAAATAAAGAAATTAAAAAAGATAAGATTGCACCGCGAAGGTACCGATCAGTTGGTTACCGGAGCGATAGCGTTAGTAGCCATTGCGGCTATATTGTGGACAACCTTAGACAACAAGATTCCGTTCTGGGCTTTTGTTGTTGTGTTCGGCACGGTATATGGTATCGTGCTCAACTTCTACCGTAGTCCTATCAGATACCTCAACGTAGAGGATACTTCGAAACTGGTAGTAGCACCAGCCGACGGAAAGATTGTGGTGATAGAAGAGGTGGAGAATGCTCCCTACTTCGGTGACCGCCGCCTGATGATTTCCATCTTCATGAGCCTCTGGAATGTTCATGCCAACTGGTTCCCGGTAGACGGCAAGGTGAAATTCGTGAAGCATGTAGACGGCAACTACCACAAGGCATGGCTGCCTAAGGCTAGCGAGGAAAACGAGCATGCCGACGTGATGATTACCACACCTGAGGGAGTGGATGTACTGTGCCGACAGATTGCCGGTGCAGTAGCACGCCGCATCGTAACCTATGCCAAGGAAGGGGAAGAATGCTTCATCGACGAGCATCTGGGATTCATCAAGCTGGGTTCACGCGTGGATGTCTACCTGCCTGTAGGTACAGAAGTATGCGTAAAGATGGGACAGTCAACTACGGGCGACCAGACCATCATCGCTAAATTGAAATAACATATTGACAGATAGAAGGCAAGCCGGAACTTACTTTCGGCTTTCACTCTATCATAATATACAGTAAAGAAATGAGTATCAAGAAACATATTCCAAACACGGTAACCTGCTGCAACCTGGTTTCGGGCTGCATCGCAACATCGTTTGCCTTCGGCGGAAACCCAAAGATGGCATTGTTATGGATTATCATCGGAGCCGTATTCGACTTCTTTGACGGCATGAGCGCCCGCCTGCTGCACGTTTCATCGCCAATAGGCAAGGAGCTCGATTCGCTGGCAGATGACGTAACCTTCGGTGTGGCACCTGCCACCATCGTATTCTCACAGCTCTTTGTGATGGAATATCCGGGTTTTCTGGAGCCTTTGCGCCCATGGCTGCCTTACGCAGCCTTCATCATCGCAGCCTTCTCGGCATTGCGCCTGGCTAAGTTTAATCTTGATGAGCGCCAGACTACCTCTTTCATCGGTGTTCCTACACCAGCCAACGCCCTGTTCTGGGGTTCGCTGATTGTTTTCAATCCTAGCTGGCTCGAAGGTTATGCCTGGTCGGTATTCATCATTCTGGCTCTGATTCTCATCACCAGCTACCTGCTGGTTTGCGAGATGCCTCTTTTCGCCTTGAAGTTCAAGCAGTGGGGTTTCAAGGGCAATGAGGTGAAATATGGCTTTGCCGCTCTCACCCTCATCATCCTCGCTACTTCGGTAGCACTCGATGGTCTGACCGGCTTCCTCACCGGCTGGTGGCTTGTCATCGTGGCATACGTCATCCTCTCGGCGATTATTTATCTGAAGAAGAAATAAGAAGAAATTCTCCTTTATTGGGATATTTAGTTTTTAACTTAAAAAAATGCGGCTAGATGTGAATCCAGTCGCATTTGCTTTTTCTACCTGCTGAGAGAGGGTTAGTTGTGTACGAGCGTACCGATCTCCTCACCATCCATCACCTTCTTGAGGTTGCCTACTACATCCATATTGAACACGTAGATAGGAAGGTTGTTTTCCTTACACATGGTGGTAGCTGTCAAATCCATCACCTTCAAGCCCTTGGTGTAAATCTCATCATAGGTAATATCCTTGAACTTGGTAGCTGTAGGATCCTTCTCTGGGTCGGCGGTATAGATACCATCTACACGGGTACCCTTGAGCATCACATCAGCCTCGATTTCAATACCACGGAGAGAAGAACCGGTATCGGTAGTGAAGTATGGACTGCCTGTACCTGCAGAGAAGATGCAGATATAACCTGCCTCCATTGCCTCAATCGCCTTCCACTTGGTGTAGAATTCGCCGATAGGCTCCATGCGGATGGCAGTAAGTACCTTGTTCTTTACGCCCAAGGCTCCGAGCGCGCTGCTCAATGCCAGGGAATTGATAACAGTAGCACACATGCCCATCTGGTCGCCCTTGACACGGTCGAAACCCTTCTGGCTACCACTCAAACCGCGGAAGATGTTACCGCCACCAATCACAATGCCTATCTGAACGCCCATCTCATGGACCTCCTTAATCTGCTTAGCATAATCACTCAGGCGCTCTGGGTCGATGCCGAAGCTCTGCTTGCCCATCAGACTCTCGCCGCTCAATTTCAAAAGAATTCTTTTAAACTTTGCCATTTTATTTTAATTTACAATTTACAGTTAACAGTTTATAGGCGTAGCCCCCTATAAACTATTAACTATTAACTATTAACTATAAACTTGATTTCCCCGAAGGCATAAGATCGTATCACTCCCTTCTTGTCATGAAGGATGAGATGACCATCGTCCTCCACCTCTACAAAGGCACCCTCGAACTTACCGTCCTTATCCTCATACCAGTGATAACCCTTGCGACGGTAGAGCGAAAGATGATAGAGTCCCGACACATCCATATAGTCGGCACGACGCAGAAGTTCGTAGTATCTGCAGAAAGCATCAATCACCTTCTGCAGCACCTCTTCCCTATCCACCTCATGACCCAGAATCTGAGCCAGAGATACAGGGTTGGGCGCATCGCTGTGGAACTCAGTCTGATTGACATTAATGCCGATACCGAAGATGCAGCGCTTGATGCCCTTGGAGTCGATGGCAGTCTCTATCAGCGTGCCACTGATTTTCTTGTCATACCAGTACACATCGTTCGGCCATTTCAGCGTAATGCCATCCGTATAGGAATCCAGTGCATCCTTCACGGCGAGCGCACCAGCCTCGGAAAGGAGGAACTGCTGGCGCAAAGGTACCCACTTAGGACACATCATCATACTGAAGAGGAGGTTCTTGCCCGGCTCGCTCTCCCAGGTATGCACGCCCTGTCCCCTACCCGCCGTCTGATAGTCAGCAATGGCAATGGTCAGCGCATCTTCATCGTAAGTACCCAAATTCTTCAGGAAGGCATTCGTGGAATCCACTTCCTTTAAACGTATAATCTTCTTTTCCATGTCTATATAATAATGTATAGCGATACACAACGGATTATCAAATCAGCAACGGATTATCAAATCAGCAACGGGTTGAAGGCATCCACAAGATGTTCGATGCGCTTCACCTGATGCCCTACCCCTACCACGGTAACAACATCAAAGCGCACCTCCCTGTCTACCTGATGTTCCTTGACGTAAGTATTGGCGGCCATTGCCAAATTACGCATCTTCTTGGCATCAACGGCTTCCTCGGGCTGCTGGTATTCTTCACCCGAGCGGGTCTTTACCTCTACCACAACCAAAGTCTTTCCATCCGGCGAAACGGCAAGGATATCCAGATCCCGCTTGCCGTCTCTCCAGTCTCTGTCGATGACGACATAGCCTTCATTCTCGAGATAGAGCGTAGCCTCGTCTTCTCCCCATTTGCCTAATTCATTATGCTCTGCCATAGTCCATTTCCTTTATTTTGCACCAAAAGATGCTTTTACCTTGCAAAAATAACAAAAAAAGTCCACACTTCAAACTTTTTTATGTAATTTTGCACGAAAAACAATGGAAGATAATAAGAATAAAGACGAAGTATACATGCGCCGTGCCCTGATGGAGGCTCAGGCAGCATTCGATGAAGACGAGATTCCGGTAGGCGCCGTCATCGTTTGTAAAGACCGGATCATATCGCGTGCCCATAATCTTACGGAGATGCTGACCGACGTTACGGCTCATGCCGAAATGCAGGCAATCACTTCGGGAGCCAACATGCTGGGAGGGAAATATCTGAAAGACTGCACCCTCTACGTTACGGTAGAACCCTGCGTGATGTGTGCCGGAGCACTGGGATGGACACAGATCAGCCGCGTGGTATATGGTGCCAGCGACGAGAAAAGGGGGTATACAAAATATGCGCCCGATGCACTGCATCCTAAGACGACAGTTACATCGGGCGTATTGGAAGATGAGTGCCGCGCACTCATGCAGGATTTCTTTCAGAGAAAGAGATAATTATTCAAGCTTCGCAAGTTTTGAAGTTAAAGAAGTTAAAGAAGTTATCACTCCCTACGGTCGTTCGGGAAGTTAAGAGACAATAGTCTTCTAGCTTAAACTTAGGACATTTGTCCCTTAACTTCCCTCTAACTTCCCTAACTTCCCTTAACTTCCCCACATGCGAAAGTTCTGTTAATTTACTTAACGAGCACTACAAGATACTTGCTGGTGCTCCAGAAGATCTGTGGATTGGTGATGCGGAGTGTATACTGCTTGTTAGCATCGCGTACCAATGCATAAGAGCTGGATGGGTGGGTAGTGAGCAACTTAGCAGACTTTGACATCAACTTGATTTCAGAAATGTTGCGGATATCAACCTTGGTGAAATAACTCTTGTTGAAATTGCCGGTCATTACCTTACCATCTTCCATGATATGCTGCTCCTTCAACTCCTTCTTGGTACCGAATACATACCAGGCAGTGTTGATCTGCTTGTCCTGTTCATTGATGGTCTCAGTCTTCTGGTTGCTTTCAGTAGTAAGACGAGAGGTCTTGGTATTCAGATTGTTGATTGTCTCATCGAGCGCTGCAATATGAATATCCTTCTTGTCCAACTCCTCGCGAAGCACCTGGAGTTCCTTATCCTTCTGTGCAATCTGCTCCTGAAGGTTTGCGATGGCCTTCTTCAGCTGGTCAGCCTGCAAAGAGCTGTTAGCCATCTGCTTCTGCAGTTTAGCCAGGAGTTCGCGGTTCTGCTGCATACGGGTAGCGATGAACTGAACATCCTCCTTGAGCTGCTGTCTCTTATTGGCACCCTCACCGTTCTTCAGGAGAGTTACTCTGTGTTCAGCCTCACTGATCTGGTTCAGACCATCCTGGATTTCATTCAATGTACCCATCATATCATTAATTTCGCTATCTTTCTGAGCGATGATACTGTTTAGCGAATCATTCTGCTGATTTGCCAAATCCTGGGTGTTGTTCTTGCCGTTGTTGCAACTGGTCAAGCAAAAAGCAGCTAAACATGCCGCAAATAATAGCTTTTTCATAATCATTTTCCTTTTTAATGTTTGATTTAAAAAATTATCTTTTCGCGTAAAACGCGTCGCTTCCTATTTATTATTCATTGAAGTTTCTCAAGTGAGGGAATTGATTGAAGTTAAAGAAGTTATCACTCCCTGCGGTCGTTCGGGAAGTTAAGAGACAATAGTCATCTTGCGTAAAACGTAGAACATTTGTCCCTTAACTTCTCTCTAACTTCCCTAACTTCCCTTAACTTCCTCACATGCGAAAGTTCAGTTACTTTCTTCATCCCTGCGAGCCCCGTTTTTCTTCTGCCGGCGCTCTTCACGCTTCTTTTCCTTCATCTCCTCCTTGAGCTGTTTGGGATCTTTTCCTGCCAATACGATGACAAATTCGCCCCTTGGTTCTGTCTCCTCAAAATGAGCGATAACCTCGGCAAGCGTACCCCTCACACTCTCCTCGTGGAGTTTGGATATTTCACGACAACAGCTCACCTGTCTGTCATCACCGAAAACCTCGGCAAACTGCTGCAAGGTTTTCACCACGCGATAAGGTGACTCATAGAAAATCATGGTGCGCACCTCATCCTTCAATGATTCAAGATAGGTCTGTCTGCCCTTTTTCTGCGGAATGAATCCTTCGAAACAGAAACGGTCGCATGGCAAGCCCGATGAAACGATGGCAGGAATACATGCCGTAGGTCCAGGCAAAGTCTGCACCGTGATGCCTGCCTTGGCTGCCTCGCGGGCGAGGTAAAAACCGGGATCGCTGATACCCGGTGTTCCGGCATCGCTAATCAAGGCGATGGTTTCGCCACCCTTCAGTCGCTCTACGATGGCAGAAGATGTGCCATGTTCGTTAAACTTGTGGTGAGCCACTAATCGATTTCTGATATCGAAATGCTTCAGCAGAACACTCGATGTTCGAGTGTCCTCAGCGAGTACCAAATCCGCTTCTTTCAGTATGCGAATGGCTCGCATTGTCATGTCCTCCATGTTACCAACTGGAGTCGGAACGATGTATAATGTGCCCATACTGACCGCAAATGTAGTTAATTAATCTTTCTTAGCAAAAAAAAAA
>NZ_CDRSSE010000025.1:0-46217 GCF_977051555.1 Segatella sp. | reverse complement strand
CTACACTCTATCACATACTGCATATCATTGTTGAAAAAGCTTCAATGGACCACGGTTACGGTTTCATGGTATGAAACATTTTGTTTTATACCATGAAACTGTTTGTTTCAAGCGGAGAAACACTTCGTTTCACCCTGTGAAACGAACCGACACGTACTTAATCTATTTGTTCTACGTATTTAAGCAATACGCTCTACCCGTCAGATGTCGGTATAGATAACTTAAGAACCTTATTGTTTCTGTTCTTACAAATCGTTGTCTTATTGTAGCAATAATATTCATTTTGCAGCAATATGGTAAGGTGAAAGTGTTAAAAACTGACTTTTTTATGTGCGTTATTAAATTTTTCTTTCAAAATATTTGCAAATATCCGAAAAATAATCTAATTTTGCAGCCGATTATTATAAATTTATAAATTATTATCTAATAAAGAGAGAGATTATGTTTAAAAGAATCGCTTTATTTGTGGGGGGGGCAATTCTCAGTTGTGGAGTAGCCTTTGCCCAAACATCTGTTACCGGTAAGGTAGTAGCTTCAGAGGATGGTGAGCCTGTTATTGGCGCATCAATCAAAGTAGCTGGTACTAATACGGGTACTGTTACGGACGTCGATGGAAACTTCAGTTTGAATGTTCCAGCCGGCTCCAAGTTGGAGATTACCTATATAGGTATGAATCCACAAACTGTTAAAGCAAGTTCTAACATGAAGATTGCTTTGACTTCTGATAACAAAACCCTGGACGAGGTCGTAGTTGTAGCTTATGGTACAACCACTAAGGCTTCCTTTACAGGTTCTGCAGCTGTAATGAAGGACAAGGATATGTCTGCAGCAAAGTCTTCACTTGTTAAGTCACTCGAGGGTAAAATGGCTGGTGTCAATCTTGGTGCTTCTACAGGTGACCCAGGTTCTGACCAGAGTATTTTGATTCGTGGTATTGGTTCTATCAATGGCTCTACTCAGCCTTTGTTTGTCATTGATGGTGTTCCTGTATCAAATAGTGATATGGAAAATGCTGGTGGTCATACCCGTTCTCAGTCTATTTTGTCTTCTATCAACCCAAATGATATTGAAAGCATGACCGTATTGAAGGATGCTGCTGCATCTTCACTCTATGGTTCTCGTGCAGCCAATGGTGTCATTATCATTACTACCAAGAGAGGTAAGGAAGGTAAGACACATGTCAACTATGATATGCAGATGGGTTGGAGTAATATTGCCAAAAAGAGTGCATTCGAGACCATGAATAGTGCTGAGTTGAAGGAGTATTGGACTGATGCAGTCAAGAACTATTTTGAAATGTATCCAAATGTATTGAATATATATTATCCTGGTATGGATGCTTCTTCAGCTGCTTTAGCAGAAATTAAATCTGGTTATTTTAATAATTATGATTCTAATGAGACAACTGACTGGTTTAAGGAAATTTACCGCACAGGTTTCACCACAGACCATCAGATTTCTATTGATGGTGGTAATGACCGTACGAAATTTTTCACCAGCTTTGGCTATAATAAGGTGAATGGTACTGTAAAGGGTAGTTCTTTTGACCGTTATAGTGGTCGTTTGAATTTGGAACATAAAGTAACAGACTGGTTCAAGGTTTCTGCAAAGGAAATGCTTTCATTTACCAATACTTCTGGTTTCCGTGATCAGGGTGACCAGAAACAGGGATTTGGTACAAGTTCACCAATGTCTGTTCTTTTCTCAATGGACCCTACTGCCAAGGTAAAGAATGAAGATGGTTCATATAATGCAAGTGCTTCTTTCTCATCTACAATCTCTAATCCAAACTTGATGTTTGGTGATGTAAAAGATCAGGGCGATCGTTCAGAGACATTGGATGCAGAATTGATGCGTAGTTTGACTAATGTTGAAGGTGAATTGAAGTTGCCATACGATTTGACTTTACGTTCAGTCTTTGGTTTCGACTATATGAGCAACAGTATCCGCGAGTTCTGGGCTCCAAAGAGTGTAAATGGTAAGGCTCAGAATGGTATTGGTTCTCGTAGCGTTTATACAAGTAAGACTCTTACTTCTTCTACAACATTGAATTATAATCATTCATTTGGTAAGCATAATCTTGCTGCAATGGCTGGTTTTGAGACAGAGAAGCGCGACCTGTTGATATTGTATGCTTCTGCTCAGAATTATGCAGCTGCATTGCCAGAGTTGTCTAATGGCCAGTCTAATAGCAACTCCAGCATGAGCAATACTGCTGCAATGATGTCATGGTTGGGTAGCTTAAACTACAACTATGATAATAAGTACTATTTCTCTGCAAGTTATCGTCGTGATGGTTCTTCACGTTTGGCATCAGACAACCGTTGGTCTGACTTCTTCTCTGTATCTGGTGCTTGGCGTATCAGCAGTGAGGAATTCTTGAAGGACAATGATTTGTTCAGCGATTTGAAGCTTCGTCTTTCTTATGGTACTAATGGTAACCTGCCTACAGATTATTATGGTTATATGGGTACATATTCTACTTCCGGTGGTTATGGCTCACAGCCAGCAATTTTCTGGGGTCAGATGGCTAACGAAAAGTTGAGTTGGGAAAAATCTCACAACTTCAATATCGGTTTGGATTGGACTTTGTATAATCGTGTTACATTGACTTTCGATTATTACAACAAGTTGACAAAAGACCTTCTTTTCCAGATGCCAGTATCATACGTAACTGGTTTCAATAGTTATTGGAATAATATTGGTGAGTTGAAGAACCAGGGTCTTGAGTTCTCTATCAGTTCTCAGAATATTCGTACCAACGATTTCTCTTGGACAACAGATTTCAATTTGACAAAGCAGAGCATCAAGGTAAACAAGTTGCCTAATGGTGACGATGTTCAGTATGGTGATGGTAATATGTACTTGCTTCGTGAGGGTGAGTCTATGCATACATTCTATTTGCCAAAAGCTAAGGGTGTAAACTCTGAGACTGGTTTGATGGAATTCTGGATAGACCCAGAGGATGAGTCTAAGGGTGTAACACCTGAGTATTCAAAGGCAGGCAAAACTATTGTCGGTAAAGGTGTTCCTGATTGGATTGGTGGTATGACCAATACTTTCCGTTACAAGGACTTTGATCTTTCATTCATGATTTCTTATCAGTTTGGTGGTGATTTGTTCGATTATCCAGGTTACTTCTTGACTTATAGCGATGGTGTTCGTATGGGCACATTCAATATGTCTAAGCGTGTAGCAGGTAATTATTGGAAAAAGCCAGGTGATGTAGCAGAGTTCCCTAAGCCAATTATGAGTAATCCTTATCGTTCAGATAAGTTCTCTTCACGTGAAATTATCTCTACAGATAACATTCGTATGCGCGATATTACTATTGGTTGGACTGTGCCATATTTCAAGAAGTATATCAGCAATTTGCGCGTTTATTTCCGTGCAACCAATCCTTTCTTGATTTACAATGCAGCCAAGGATTTGGATCCAGATGTAGATGTCAATGGTTATCGTCAGACTGATACTCCAACAACACGTCAGTTCCTGTTCGGTCTCAATTTCAGTTTTTAAACAATAATAGAAGATTATAAATATGAAAAAGATATATTTAGTATTGGGTATTGCTGCAAGCATGATGTTCTCTTCATGCAGCGACTTCCTCGATAGAGAACCTTCTACAGAACTACCTGCCAACTCTGCTATTAAGAGTACTTCTGATTTGCAGAATGCCGTCAATGGTATTGGCTATGTCCTCTCTGGTTCTTTGGTTGGTTATGATAAAATGTCATACGCCTCTGAGTTTACTCTTTTTGGTGATTTGCGTACTAACGATTTCATGGCTCCTTCTTCACAGGGACAGACAGATGAAATCCGTCAATATGTTTATTCTCCTAACGGAACATATCCTGATGCAGGTTATCAGATTTTCTATAAGGCATTGTCAAATGTAAACAGTGCTTTGGAAGCTGTTCCTAATGTGGAAGGTAAACAGGCTACAATTGACAATCTCAAAGGTCAGTTGATTGCTTGGCGTGGTTTGCTGCATTTCGACTTGGCTCGTATGTTCTGTTACATTCCAACAACAGTGGATAATCCTTCAAACTCTTTGGGCTTGGTTTTGGCAGACAAAACTTTCCCACAGGGTTATAAGGGCGTTCGTACTGATTTGAAAACAACTTACGACTACATTATTCAGCAGTTTACCGATGCACTTCCTTTGCTGAGCAAAACTTCTGATGTAGGTTACTTTAACTATTATGCAGCTTTGGCTCTTCGTGCTCGTGCTTACCTTTATGCTGGTGAATACACCAAGGCTCTCGCTGATGCTAAGGAGGTAATAGACTATTCCAATGACAAGAATTCCGCATTGGAACTTCTTTCAAGAAGTAATTATATTTCTTCATGGGCTAGCGAAGGCGCAGCAGAGTCTCTTTTTGAGATGAAACTTTCTTCTGAGTATAATGCTCAGCGTTATGGTCCTGGCTATTATACAGATGCAACAGGTTATCCTGAGTGCGCTTTCAATACTAAGGGCTATTTGTATAAGTATCTTTCTACTCATCCAAAAGACATACGTTCTCGTTTGATTAAAGATCAGACAGATGCTAAAGTGTATGCGGCTGCAGCAGGTTATTATCCTGCCAAGTATCCTGGTCAGAATGCTAATATCTACGTAAATAATCCAAAGATTATTCGTCTTTCTGAGGTTTATTTGATTGCTGCAGAGGCTCAGTGGCACATTGACAATCCTGGTTCATACACTTTGACTGGAACAAGTGCTGCCGCAGCTAAATACATCAATGCTATTCAGAAAAATCGTATTGAAGGATATGAGGATGTTACATCTGTAACTCTTCAGGATATTCTTCATCAATATGAGATTGAGTTGTTCTGCGAGAACCAGATAACTTATGCATATTGGCGTAATCACCAGAGTGTAACAAGTAGCAATGAGGTAGAAATCAAATATAACGATTATCGTACGATTTTACCAATTCCTCAGGCTGAGCGCGACTACAATAAGGAACTGCAGCAGAATCCTAAGTATTAATATTGCAAAAGGATAAGCTAAGTTTCATAGATTTTGATAATATTTTTAATCAAGATATAGGAATGCCATGAGTGGCATTTTCTATAAATCTCTCGGGAGAGGCTGGCTGTGAAGCTCGCCTCTCTTTTTTTGTCTTTTTATTTGCGTATCTGATATTTTATTCGTAACTTCGCACCGTCTAAAGAAATATGGCTATGGAAGAGATAAGAAAATACCCAGTAGGAATGCAAACTTTCTCTGATATACGAGAGGGTAATTATGTGTACGTAGATAAGACAAGGTATATTGTCGATTTCTTGCGTAATGGTTCTAAATATGTGTTTCTGAGTCGTCCAAGACGATTCGGTAAGTCGCTTTTTGTCTCTACGCTCCAGGCATATTATGAGGGCAGGAAGGAACTGTTTGATGGTTTGGCACTTGGCGAATATGAGAAAGAATGGGTGAAGCATCCTGTTCTTCACTTCGACATGAGTACTGCCAAAAATCAGACACCCGAAGGGTTAGAAGAGATGCTGGGCTACATGCTTTCAGAATACGAGCAGGTCTATGGACGTGACGAATTGGCGGTGCAGCCGAGCCAGCGTTTGCAGTCTTTGGTAAAGCGTGCCTATAAGAAGACGGGTCAAAAGGTGGTCGTTTTGATAGACGAATATGATGCTCCTCTCTTGGATGTCGTACATGAGAAGGAAAGTTTGATGCCATTGCGCTTGGTTATGAGGAAGTTCTATAGCCCATTGAAATATCTCGACCCTTGGCTGGAATTTACCTTTATCACGGGTATCACCAAGTTCTCTCAGTTGAGTATCTTTAGCGAGATCAATAATTTGGATAATATCAGCATGTTCGATCAGTATTCTGCTATCTGTGGTATCAGCAAGACTGAACTACTGACGGCGATGAAGCCTGATGTTGAGTTGCTAGCCAAGTCTTTGGGAAAAACTTTTGATGAAACGGTTGCCGAGTTGAGTTCATATTATGATGGTTATCATTTCAGTAAAAAATCAGAAGATGTGTTTAATCCGTTTAGTCTGGTTAAAGCGTTGAGAAGTAAGGAGATAGCAGCTTATTGGTTTAGTTCAGGTACTCCTGCATACATTATCAACACTTTACGCAAACATCATGTGGGGGTGATGGATATAGAACAGAAATCCGTAGGGGTGGATGATTTCGATGTCTCTCCTGAGCAGATGACTTCTGCTTTACCATTGCTTTATCAGAGCGGGTATCTTACCATCAAGAAGTATAACCCTATCTTGCAGAGTTATCAGCTGGATTATCCAAACAAGGAAGTGCGTGTAGGGATGGTTCGTTCCTTGGCTCCTAACTATCTCTCTCCAATATCGTTGAACAATAATAGTTTCATCTTCGACTTTTTGGAGCAACTATATAACAATAATATGGATGGTGCTTTGCAGAAAATGCAGGCTTATCTCGCCAGTATCTCCAATCGACTTGCCAACAAGAACGAGAAGGACTTCCAAACGGTCTTTTATCTCATTTTTAATTTGATGGGTGCTTACATCTTGGTGGAGGAGGATAGTGCAATAGGCAGAGCAGATGCCGTGCTTCACATGCCGGATACAATCTATGTGATGGAATTGAAGTTTGATAAGACGGCTGAGGAAGCTTTGCAACAGATTGATGACAAAGGCTATCTCATTCCTTATTCAGCTGGCGGCAAACGAATGGTAAAAGTAGGAATCAACTACGACAGCCAGAAGCGAACCATTGGTGAATGGAAGATAGTAGAAGGGTAAATATAGAGGATAAGCATGTACAAAACGCACAGAAACAGAAAAGCGGTGCCGCCTACAAATCTGCAGGAAAGCACCGCACAATCTAACCCTATTCACGTACAAAAAAAGAATTCTTCATGTTAAAACTACTTTGCCTTGATGACGAAGCGGAATTCGCGGTCGCCATAATGCATGCGGTATTTCTCCATAGGCTTAGACATCCAGCTGTCGATGCAACCTAAACCGTACTGGCGCTGCTGGATATGTACCTGTGTCAAACCCTTGTCAACCAAATCACCGCTATGCTGTCCCCAAGCATGCTCCTTTTTATCGCCAGAATCCAAATCCTCAATAGAATAAGGAATGGCACTGCACTCCATCGGAGCATAACCCTCGAAAGTAATACCCTTGCCTGATGCAGGATTGAAGATGGAGAAGTAACGGATATCTGTATGGTTGCCACTCTCCTGAGGACGAATATAAGGATAATACTCATCCTTTACATCCGACTCATATTTGCCAATAAAGGTAGAAGAATGACGGTCGATATAATTCTCCTCCGGACCACGGCCATAATACTCCAACTTAGAGAATGATGCAGGCAAATCCAATACCATACCATATCGGAACAAGTCAGCTATCTTAGCTGCTTTATCCGTGGTCATCTTCTCGGTAACAGAAACCTCACCTACCGCATTGATGCGATAACGAAGTACCAACTCAGCCTTCACCTCAGGCATTTCAAAGGTAGCCGTCAAAACAACACTATCCTTCATCTCACTCTTGTCGAATGACTTCAAGTTCATTACAGGATTTTTCCATACCTTCAACTCCTTCTGCAAAGAAGCACCATAATCATTATCAGTAGGAGCACGCCAGAATTCAGGCTTCATGCTCTCGCGGAATTTTAAGATAGGCTCACCGTCCACGTCAAGATAGTCTATCAAACCCGTCTTCTTGCCTATAGTAACCGACATTCTCTTGGCAGAAACCTTCACATAGCTATTGGTTTCTTCTACCTCTATATTGCTAGTACTCTGGAGTTTCCCTTTCTTACCAGAAATCTTAGTAGAAGTCGTTGCAATAGGAGTATCTACCTTATCAAACTGATATTCATTGATGACAAACTGCTGGCGGGCTATCACCTGTCCTTTCTTTACCAATGGTTCTGTACCATCGCTGGCAAAGGCAAAATTGACTGTAATCTCCTCCTTACCGTGTTCAGTCTCTGCTTCAGCAATAGCATACTTCAAAGCATCACTCTTCACCATTTTAGTTGTCTGAGGAGCAATACCCTTAGTCTCAGGAATCTCAACAGTAGATAACTTCACGCCATTGGCATAGATAGTTGCAGTAAGGTGCAGGTCGTCAATATTCTTGAAGAAATTCTCATTATAGATATTGAAAGCACCATTCACGGCATCCAGATCCTTGATCCATACATTCTGATGCCAATACTGGATTTCGTAGGCATGCGGATTCAAACGGCGGTCTGGAGCAATAATACCATTGCAATTGAAGTTGTAGTCACTGGCAGGATAACGCCCATAGTCGCCACCATAGGTAAAGATTTCCTTGCCTGTAATCGGACTCTTGTCACGCAGACCCTGATCTACAAAGTCCCAGATGTATCCACCCTGATACTTAGGATATTTGCGAATCAGATCCCAGTACTCCTTGAAACCGCCCTCTGAGTTACCCATCGCATGAGCATACTCACATTGGATATAAGGTTTTACGCCATCACTCTTGCAATATTTCTCACTCTCCTCGTAGTCGATGTACATCGGACAATGAATATCGGTCTTACTGTCATATCCACCACGCTCATACTGCACAGGACGAGTCTGATCATAGGCTTTCACCCAGTCATAGGCCTTCTCGAAGTTGATGCCATAGCCACCCTCATTACCCAAACTCCATACGATGATGGAAGGATGGTTGATGAAAGTCTTCACATTACCCTCGTTACGCTCGATATGAGTCTGGAGGTATTCAGGGAACTTGGCGAGAGATTTCTCACCATATCCCATACCATGAGATTCAAGGTTTGCCTCGGCAGTCACATAGATTCCATATTCATCACAGAGGTCATACCAGCGAGGATCATCAGGATAATGACAGGTACGAACAGCGTTGATATTCAACTGCTTCATAATCTTAATATCCTGAATCATGCGCTCCACACTGACCACATAGCCACCATCAGGATCCATTTCATGACGGTTAGCACCCTTGATTAGGACAGGCTTTCCATTGACCAGGAGTTGTGCATTCTTGATTTCCACATTGCGGAAACCTATCTTTTGAGGAATGACCTCCGATACTCCCTGCTTGTTTTTCAAAGTGATGAATGCCTTATATAAATAAGGTGTTTCTGCAGTCCATGCCTTCACCGCAGGCACCTTGATAGTACCCTGTACACCAGAAGCCTCAGTAATCTTCTTGCCATCCTTATCACACAATGTAAGAGTAACATTAGCCTTACCACCCTTCAAGGCTACCTGATAGTTCAGGACACCATCCCGGTATTGATTTTCCAAACCTGCATCCAGACGGATATCGGCTGCATGAACTTTCGGACGGGCATAGAGATATACCTCACGGGCAATTCCTGTAAAACGCCAGAAGTCCTGATCCTCAAAATAAGAACCATCACACCAGCGCATCACCTGCATGGCAATGAGGTTTTTGCCTGGTTTCAGATATTTGGAGATATTAAACTCGGCAGCCACCTTGCTGTCTTCGCTATATCCCACATACTTGCCATTCACCCAGAGAGTCAAATTGCTGGTAGCAGAACCTACATGGAAATATACATCCTTGCCCTTCCAGTCTTTAGGCAGGTCAAAGGTGCGGCGATAGGAACCCGTATAGTTGTTGAGTTCGCTGATATAAGGAGGATTTGGGTCAAACTGGGTAGCCCAGGCATAACCGATATTCTTATAGGTAGCGTCGCCATAGCCATTCAGTTCAAACAAGCCAGGTACTGGAAAATCCTTCCATTGAGAATCATCAAAGTTGGCAGCGAAAAAATTGGCAGGACGCTTGTTGTAGTCCTTGACGAAATTAAATTTCCAAGTGCCTTCCATAGAAAGGTAGTTGGCAGATTTTTTCTTCTCGAAAGCCTGAGCCTTATCCTGATTCTCGAAAGCAAAGAACGCAGCACGGCGAGGAGCACGATTCTGCTGATTGACATCTACATTATGCCATCTGCTGGCATCTTGCGCCCTTACTTCGCCATGACCATAAAGAACCATGGAACCCAATAGGGCAAGAAACATGAAATTTCTTTTGTTCATATTCATGAATATTTATGATTTAAAAACAGGTTTTACAATGGCTTGTACTCCACGAAAGCCTCCATGGCCTCATAGCATGCCAGACCCAACTGGTCGTAGAGCGATGCTGTAGCACGGTTACGGTCCTCGGCTCTCTGCCAGAACAGGCGCTCATCATTACCCAAGAAAGGAGCACTCTCCATCTGCGACTGATGCTTGAGGATAGAGTTACGCTTTGCCCGCAACTCCTCAGGGCTCAATGGAACACACATTTCGATATTCTCAATCTCCCATTCTGCCCAGGCACCACGATACATCCAGATGCGGCAATCCTTCAACCATTCTGCACCCGCTTTCTTCTCTTCGTCGATAGCTGCCAGAACGGCATCGGTACACTTCTTGTGGGTTCCGTGAGGGTCAGCAAGGTCGCCGGCTACATAAATCTGATGCGGCTGCACCTTCTGCAACAGAGCTCTCACTATCTCTACATCCTTCTCGGTCATAGGCAACTTCTCTATCTTGCCGCTCTCATAGAATGGCAGGTCGAGGAAGTGGACATGGTCAAGCGGAATATCATTATAGGTACAAGCGGTACGAGCCTCACCACGGCGAATCAATCCCTTGATGGTCAGGATATCTCTTGTATCGAAGTCACTCTCCTTCTTCTTGGCAAAGAAGGTCTTGATTTCCTTATATTTATTAGAGATGATGCTGTCTTTTGAGTCTGCAAAAAGCTGGTTGAAACCATTGATAAAGTGCATGAATCTTGTTACTTCCTCATCACCCACAGCAATGTTTCCTGATGTTTCGTAAGCTATATGCACATCGTGGTTCTGCTGTACCAGTCGACGGATGGTTCCTCCCATTGAGATAACATCATCATCTGGGTGTGGAGAGAACACGATAACCTTCTTAGGGAATGGTGTTGCACGCTCCGGACGATAGGTATCATCGGCATTCGGCTTACCACCTGGCCATCCGGTAATGGTATGCTGCAAATCATTGAAAATCTTGATATTGGCATTATAGGCAGAACCATAGAGAGCCAGAAGCTCGCTCAGTCCGTTCTCATTATAATCCTTATTGGTCAACTTCAGGATAGGCTTACCGAGTTTCTGGCAGAGCCATACCAGTGCAGAACGCACCAATTTGTCTGTCCATTCGCATGATGAAACCAACCAAGGGTGCTCAATGCGGGTAAGATGTGCAGCTGCGCTCAAATCTAATACTACCTGTGCGTCTGGGTGCGTCTGCAGGAAAGTAGCAGGCAGGGTGTCTGTGATGTTGCCCTCTATCACCTTTTGCATAATCTCAGACTTTTCGTCGCCCCATGCTGTGAGGAATATGGTCTTGGCTGTCAGGAGAGTACCTACACCCATCGTGAGTGAACATGGAGGAACCTGCTCCTTGGTCTTGAAGCTGTTTTCCATCTCCTCGCGTGACATATTGCCGATGAGGATGAGACGGGTGAGCGACTGGATGCTTGAACCCGGTTCGTTGGCTGCGATATTACCCATGCGGCCGATGCCGAGGATAGCTACGTCGAGACCGCCGAAGGTCTTGATGCGCTGCTCATAGAGGCGACAGGTGTCCTGTACAGCTTCCTGTGCAATGCAGCCATCGAGAGTGAAGATATTCTGTTCTGTAATATCCACGCGGTCGAGAAAATGCTCCTTGAGCTGGTTGATGCTGCGGATAGAACTGTCATTGCTGAGTGGGTAATACTCGTAGACATTGAATACCACTACATTGCGGAAGCTCAGATTCTTCTTCTCGTAGCGGCTTACCAATTCATCATATACAGGATTGACAGAGAGGCCTGTGCCCAATGCCATCACGTAGTATTTGCCTTCGTGCTGGGCAGTCTTAATGCCCTTCTCAATGGAATCGGCAATATGACTACAGCCTTCGCTTACAGACGCGAAGATATCGGTATGAATTTTCTCCATGTGGGAGATTTCAGAGTATTCCACGGTCGTTTTAGGCTTGTAGAATTCCACAGGTACCTTGTTGAGTACAATTTGTGAACTAAGATTTAATCTCATAACGTAATATATTTATGTAATGTAATATATATTGATGATGTTGGATTTTTCTCGGTCGAGTGGTCTGTTAGATATTGTCCTTCTCGATGTCCTTGAAATAGCGGTAGGTGCCCACCTTCAACTCGTCTGTAGCCATTTCATCACAGATGATGATGCCGTGCTTGTGGAGCTGGAGTGCGCTGATGGTCCAAGCCTGTGTAACAGGACCTTCGATGGCAGCGTGGAGAGCCTGTGCTTTGTTGTGACCATTGCAGAGAATCATCACCTCTCTTGCATCCATCACGGTGCCTACACCTACGGTAAGAGCCAATGCAGGAACAGCCTCTGGATCGTTGCCGAAGAAGCGTGAGTTGGCGATGCGGGTGTCGGTGGTGAGAGTTTTCACACGGGTGCGTGAGGTGAGGGAAGAGTAAGGTTCATTGAAGGCGATGTGACCGTCAGGACCAATGCCGCCGATGAAGAGGTCGATACCGCCTGCATCCTTGATCTTCTGCTCATAGCGTTCACACTCAGCCTCGAGGTCTTCTGCATTACCGTTGAGAATATTGATGTTCTCCTTAGGGCAATCGATGTGATCGAACAGATTCTTTGCCATGAATGAGTGGTAGCTCTCTGGATGAGACTCTGGCAAACCTACGTATTCATCCATGTTGAAAGTAATGACGTGCTTGAATGAAACCTTGCCTTCCTTGACAGCCTCTATAAGCGCTGCATACATGCCCATTGGGGATGAACCGGTTGGTAAACCGAGTACGAATGGACGCTCTGCTGTTGGAGCAAACTTGTTGATTGTCTCTACTACGTGATTGGCAGCCCATCGTGACAGCTCATCATATTTTTTTTCAATAATTACGCGCATAGTCGTTAGTATTAATGATTTTTTTAACTATAAATAATGTATTTAACTGATTTATTGTTGTTGAATCAATTCTAATTTTGTCGCAGCAATGAACCCGATAGTCTCTCTGCCACAGCCGCATGGTCTTCCGTCAAGATTCACCAACATGTGTCCCAACTCACCGGCAAAACCGGCACAACCATAAATCAGCTGTCCGTTAGCCACGATAGCCGATCCTACGCCTGTTCCGAGGGTGAGTTCTGCAAAGTTTTTTCTTTATATTTATGATTTAAAAGCAGGTTTTACCTTTTTATAGAACAGTTACCTATCTGCAACTTTCATCCTTTTTATTTCGTGATCAAATCAACTCTAATAATCCCCGCAGACCGAAGTCCAGGTTTTAATTCACCTCCTACATAATATAAAGTTTTATCATGTAAGGCTACTTGTGCACCAGCCCGTGCCAACAAATGACTTTCTGCTACAGGAGTATTCCACTGTTCTGTGTTCAAATCATAAGCCAAAAGGCAATCGTTAAAACGATACCACGCGATATCTTTCTTAAGATAATTCTCCTTTGCTACAAGAGAATATTTTCCACTAATGGCATCCAAGAAGATTTCTTGATTGACCCCACCAGCACAGATCACTTTGGAAGTATTTGGAGAAGAATTCACAATCATAGCCGTAGCACCAGTCAAGGTTAGTTCCTTACCCTGCAAGTTTTTAGGTGATGTCAGCGATGTCCATCTTTTTGCAAAGAGATCATAACTCAAACCAGATGTGAACACAACGCTAGAATCACTATTTTCATAAAAACCTCCCCAAACATAGATAGTACCATTGTTGGCAGCACATACGGGCTGTACTCTAGGATAACCTGGCATTTGTTTTTCATATATCCACTTATTATTCTTTACCATATCCAGTCTGAGTAAGGAACTTGACGGATGTCCATCCTGATTACCACCAACGACAAAGAGTTGATTTCCCATGACTGTCACACCACTATTGTCCACTGTACATGGTAAAACTGGCAAAAAATGCATTATTGGTTTATCTGCTTTCTTATCCAGTTGGATACTTAATACGGTTCGCAAACTGTGTTCAGAATTGCACCCACCAATAAATATCAGACTGTCGTCCAAAGTTACTACTCCACCATAGGCTGCTGGTTCAGGTAAATTACCAATCATTTTCCAATTAAGAGAATCTACATTTTCCGCTATCTTTGCGGCATAGATACCTGAATAGTACTTTTTCTTACCAGGCTCCGGAAAATTACAGCCGCCTGCGACAATGAGGTAATCGCCAATGAAGCCAGCGTAGCAGGCCGAGACTCCTAGGTCATACCCGGCCTCCCCTGAGGGGAAGCCAGATATGAGTTTTATATTTGAGAATTGTGTTTCAATATTTGATTTCATCATACTACAACTATTTATAATTACCGCTATAGATAAAACTAAAAACGACGTAATACACTTCATTTTAAGATGAAATTAACTATATGTGCCACCTAATTTAATTATTATATCCCTCTGTCTGTTTCAAAAGACTATTCTCACCCAAAGAATTTTGATCAATAGGCCACAACAATCGTTTGGCGTTGGCTGAAGTATACTTAGTACAATATTCAGCACCCATCAAGCGAAGGTCATACCAACGTTTTCCCTCGAGTAAGAACTCACGGCAACGTTCTTTCAAGACAGCCTCAATAGGATTGGCATCACTACCCACAAACGGGTTGTTTGCATAAAAAGAGTTATCGGTATCATTTGGATAAGCCAGCTGATCTTTATGTTCTGCAAAATATTCCTTGCCGTATGCTCTTTCACGAACTGCATTGATTTCGGCTGAAGGATCTTCGTTTAACAGAATCTTTGTCTCTGCCAATAACAAAAGTGCATCTGCGTACCGATAGATAGGATAGTCTTCAAGAAAACTACGATAAGAATTGCCTGGAAGAGATACGCCTATGAATTTATACTGAACCACTCCCACATACTGCAAACTACCATCAGCATTTTTTGTATAACAATCCTTCAAGCTATACTGTCGGCGGGTATCTCCTTCACGGAACAAGTCCTTATATAGCTTGGTGTTGAGTGGAATATATACTACACCACTCATGTCACTCATCTCACTCTTGCTCATTTGGGTACCATCAGAAAGATAATAGTTTTCCATCATCATCTGATTCATCACAAGATTGTAACGCAAAGCATCATTAAACATATTATACTCATCTCGTCCATTATGAATAGCAAAGATGATTTCTTTATTCTCTTTATTATCAAAAGCGAATACCTGACGATAATTGTTCTCCAAGGCTACATCTGCCGTTTTTAAGCTTTCTAAAGCAGTCTTGGCTATTGTATAATCACTATTACCACCATTCATCTGCTTACCGCTCCACAGATATACCTCACCCTTCAGTACCTCTGTAGCTGGATGAGACCAGTAGACTCTGCCATTGGTAAAACTCATGTCTGCACCATACGCATCCTCAGAAGCCTTGATGTCCTTTTTGATTTGTTCCATCACCTCCTGTGCAGAAGCCTCTGCCTTACCCATATTGCCGATGTCTACCTTGTTTCCTGTTGTGTAATCGAGCCAAAGCACCGCTTTACCATAGGTTCTGAGCAGATGGAAATATAGATAAGCTCGCATACCATATGCCGCACCAAGATATGTTTTTCTCTGCGCCTCGTTCAACACATCTGTATTTTCTGTGTGCGAAATCATAAGGTTTATCTGGTTGATGATGGTATAAACCCCACCGAAATCAGTAACTTCTGGGGTTGTGGCATTGAGCGTATTATTGAATAAGTTATTGTAATGTACAGCCTCACCTGAGAATGGTGTACCGGCATAGAGGTTTGTACGCAATTCTCCCCATTCATAGAATTGGAAACTTTTTTCCCTGAACAAGCCTTGCAAACCTACATTGAAGGCTGCAAATTGAGCCTGATCCTTCCAGTACTTGCTATCGCTGATGCTACTTACTGGCTCCAAGTCCATGCAGCTTGTCAAAGACAAGGCTGCAAGGGCTGTAATAAATATATTTTTAATCTTCATGTTAAAGACGGTTTAGAATGTTACATTAAGTCCGAAAAGAAGGGTGAGAGGAGTTGGATAACGCCCCACGTCTACACCTTTATAATAGCTATCGAGTTTTGGCTCAGGAGAAGCTCCGTCATATCCAGTGATATAGAAGAGATTCTGTCCTGTGATATAAGCTGAAGCTTTGCTGATGCCGATATGAGTAAGCCACTTAGTTGGAATGTTCCAGTTAAGGGTTATCTCTCGCAGTGCAAGGTAATCTCCCTTTTCATACATTCTTGAACTATGGCCATCAATATCAGTGCCATCACTCTCACGACTCAGATTTTTCTTGTTCAACAGATCTGCGTATGAATAGGCAGGATAGTCTGAGTTTGGATTATCTTCGCTCCACATATCCTTTACTAAAGTAATGTTGTTAAACTGTCCCTGATACTGACCCATAGAACGAGCTTTCAGATGATTATAGATCGTATGTCCAAGAGCATAATCGAAACGTGCATAGAGAGATACGTTCTTATAGGCAAGCGTGGTAGAGAAACCACCTGTAACATTTGGGAAAATATTACCCAATACACTCTTGTCCAAAGAGTTGATTGTACCATCCTGGTTTACATCCTCCCAGCATACATCTCCTGGTTCGATAGGTTTCCATCCTGCACTTGTTGCATATGTCTTACCTGTGGCTGGATTGATTTCATTAGCAAGACCAGGACCATACAATTTTGCAACCTCATCGATACGCATGTTGGCATGAGCTTTTACATCATCCCAATCCTTGAAAATATGTTGCTGCTTATAACCAACGATGTCACCCAACTTACCACCTTCTGCGTAACCTCCTATCCATTTGGTTACCTGCTTGCTATTAGCATCTTTCTTTGTGCCATTTGCCACTTCGTAGCCATCAAGTTGATTGTTTGGCTTATCACTGTTAGGCAACTGCAAAATCTTATTGGCTACAGAAGTTAAATTGGCACTGATATCCCACTTGAATCCCTTAGGATTATTGAGAATATTAGCTCTTATTTCCATCTCAAATCCAGTATTGCGCAACTTACCGAGATTAGTCTTCATCGACATAAAACCAGTATATGCAGGCAAGTTGAGGTTGGTCAACAAATCATCTGTGGTGCGGTTATAATAATCGAGAATAAAAGCCAAGCGATTGTTCAAGAACCCCAAGTCAAGGCCGATTTCAAGAGAACGACTCTGCTCCCATCTCAAACCTGTATTCAGCAATGTAGAGTTGTAATAGGCAGTCTGCCCATTATAGGTTTTATCCTCTATCTGCTTATATACACCATAGATGGCAAAATCATCAATGCCATTCACGTTACCATTCACACCATAACTGATACGAGGTTTGATATTGGTGATGATATTGGAAATCTTAGAGTTTTTCCACCATTCCTCCTGAGTTACATTCCAACCTGCACTTACTCCAGGGAAGAAACCCCATCGATTATCCTTCAACTTTGAGATACCGTCATAACGTGCCGTAAAAGACAGCAGGTATTTCTGTTGATAATCATAATTGATGCGACCGAACAAGGACTCAATACGATAACGAGACTTGTAACTGTAAGTTTTACTTCTAGTGGCACCTGCGTTCAATGTAGGAATGTCATCTGTAGGCGAATTCTGAGTCTCTGCAGAGAAATCAAAAGTATTGTGATCGAAATACTCACCACCAATCATGGCATCCACATTATGATTTTCAGCAAAAGTATCTTTATAATTGAGTGTAGTATTTATCTGCACATTCGAAAATCTAGAAATTTCTGCCACTGCCGTTCTCACGTTGTTAGGGACATTTGAAGTTTGCGGCTGAAAACTCTTATCAAACTTTTCATTTTGATAGTCATAATGATAGAGTGACGCATTCGCACTCCAAGTGAGTTTCTTAGGAATGATATCCAAATCCCAACCCAAGTTATAAGTTGATTTGCGTGTACTGTTCTCACGTGTCAAACGAGAACGATAGTAATCTGGATTACCATCACTGGTACTCCAACCTGGTGCAGGAGATCCATCCTCCAAATATGGATTCCAAGTAGGGCGCTGTGAACGTGTGCGATAGAAAAACTCATATTCTCCAATCCAAAGTTCTGGTTTCTTTGCCCAACTATAAGTGGCACCTGCCTTCACATTCAAAATAGGCAACACTTTATAACTGGCATTCACGCTACCATTGAAACGCTGGTAACCTGTTCCACGAACCATACCATCCTCATCATAATAGCCTAAAGATGTGAAGAAAGTTCCTTTATCTGAACCACCAGCCACACTAACATAATGGTCTTGAGTGAGGGATACATCACGGAAGGAAGCATCGTCAAGTTCACCATTGTAATCTTTATAGATGAGGTCCTTGCCTGTCACAGGGTCTTTCATCTGTAACCAACCCTTTGACAGCAAATTTTTGTTGGTGTCATCAAGAAACTTGACATCACAAAGATTAGAATTGGTACCATAACCTGTTTGGTTTTCCAATTTGTTGGCACCAGAAACATTAGCATACCGCTGATACCCCAAGCGATTATAGTAGATGTAATCATGAGCATCTAACATGTCATAGCCCAAACGCGCAAAGTTCATACCGAGCTTACCCTTGTAGTTAACAGTAGCCTTACCTTGCTTGCCACTTTTCGTCTGTACGAGAATTACACCGCCATTGGCACGGGCGCCATAGATAGCTGTAGATGCGGCATCCTTTAATACTTGAATTGATTCAATATCAGCAGGATTGATATCTCCCAAACTTTCACGAATGATGCCGTCAACAACAATCAAGGCACCATCTGAACCACCATTGATGCTGGCACCACCACGAAGGGTGATAGTCGGTTCAGAACCTGGCTGACCTGTAGTCTGGGTGACACGAAGACCAGTCACGCTACCTTGCAAGGCTGAACCCGCATTACTCACAGCTGCCGTCTCTAAAACGCGATTGTCCATCTTGGCGATAGCCGTAGTCAAAGTACCACGCTTTTGCTGACCACCATAACCTGTTACAACCACCTCTGCCAAGGTTTGCTTGCTTTCACTAAGTTTTACTTGAAGCGGCTGGCCGTCATACTTGATTTCCTGAGTATCGTAACCAATGTAGGATATCACAATGATGTCACCATTCTTCACTCCCGGCAAGGAAAATTTACCATCCAAGTCGGTTACAGTTCCGTTACTTGTACCCTTGATGATAACGGAGGCACCGATTACGGTTTCCCCAATTTCATCAACAACTACACCTGTGCAAGAGGCCGATTGCTGTGTGGCATTAACAGTAATGCCACTTGTACCTGCCAATGTTGGAGTTGCCCCCAAGCATCCCAGGGATACTGCCATTGCTAATTGTTTTAAATCTGATCTCATATTAGAGGTTTTTGGTAATATAAAAAGATAATTCTTATTGTTATTTATACTGATTATTTGTAATCTGTTGTATACTCAACTTTACAAAACGAATATCATAGTAATCATCTGACTCGGTTTCAGGATGTCGGAAAGCATTTTCCTCCATGAGGAAAAGAATACTGCCATCCTTCGATTGAACCATGGTAGAATAGGCAGATGATGTGTCACTCACTTGATAAGATCCCTCCCAGTCTTTTGCTATAACTTCTGGTGAGACATAATCTTTTGGAGACTCCAACACTTTATAGAAAATGCCTACATGAGAACGCTGAGGGCCTAATGGGATACTCTGCAGAAGAAGTTTTACCTTCTTGCCATTTTTTTGGGCATCAGCCAACAGTATTTCTCCATTGCAAGCATTACTGCTGCCTGCTACTCCATTGTTTTCTTTATGGGATAGCACAGTATTTCCCCATATGCCAGTTGCCTTTTTCGGGTTTTCATACTTGTAAATGTTGAAAAGGCGACCGCTAGCAATACGACTACTTAGCAAGACATTCCCATCAGGCAACTCCTCAATCTTTGCCTCATCGCCCTTAGGGGCCGAATCAGCAACATTGTTACCCAACAAAAGCCAAGTTTCGCCGAAATTATCACTATATAGAACACGATTACCCTCACGTGTTGCTAAGACGGCATAGATACGATAGTATTTACCAACCTTAATCAAACGGCTTTGGCAGATTCTTCCACTTGCGAAGAATGCTTGCTGAACATCTGGCATCAAGTCATATATTTCCTTTGTTACATCAGTTCCTTTCCAAGTCTTTCCTTCATCATCACTATAATATCTGCCCATCATGAGAGGTTTCTTGCGATTACTTTCCCAGTAACTTATACCTCCTGAGGCACACATCATGAGAATTCTACCCGACTTTTTGTCCACCACCGTTGCGGCATCTCCATGAGCACAGTCAAAACTTGTTGGGATTCCATTCCCGCCTTTAGCCACTATCTTCTCTGTACTAGTCCAGTTCTGTCCGCAATCCTTACTTTCTTTCATTACTATATCCAGATGTCTGCCACCACCAATATCCTGGTTTTGGTAGCGATGATCTGTGAAAGCAATATACTTGCCGGATTTACATTCCACGATGGAAGGTATTCGATATTGTCCTTTTGCATTAGAAAAAACTGTGACTGATTGACCAAAGAGTGTCATTGGGAAACTGATGCCCAACACACTTAACAGCATAAAGACAGAAAAGTTTTTCTTACATATTATCATATCATTTATAGTTTACAAATTACTATTTAATATCTCTTGGCACAACGTGTATGCCTTTATCATCATTCTCGGAATGTGAAACGGTCCCTTGAAGAGATTTCCTTTGGCAGGCTGTGCTACGGTGCCATCTCTGTGCAGATAGCCATACCATTCGCCAAACTCATTATCAGGGAAGTGGGCATAAGTCCACTCGCTGATGCGCTCATGACGATAGAGATATTTCTCGTCGCCTGTGGCGAGGAAGCTATAGAGACAAGCAATGATAGTTTCGGTCTGTGGCCACCAGAATTTCATATCCTGCGAATAGTCTTGTGATGGCAGGTTGCGGCAGTCACGGAAGTTGATAATACCACCATACTGCTTGTCCCACCCCCAGTCCCATGACCAGTCGAAAATGGTGAGAGCAGTGTCCAGAATGTCCTTATCCCATTCACGGTTCTTAGCTACGTCCATGAGGAACCATGAGGTTTCGATGCAGTGACCGGGATTGATGGTGCGCCCCATGCAAGTGTCTATAAACTCGCCATTTGGACCTACCGACTCGAGCAGCGCCTTAAATTCCGGGTGCATGAAATACTTGCGCAACTTGGCTATCGATTCATCAATCTGGCGGTTGATGTTAGGATCTTCGATAACTTTGAGCAAACGTGAACCTACATTGATAAGAATCATTACAATGCTGTGTCCTTGCAAATCAACTGCTGGCTCATATTTTGGTGTTAGAAACCCCGGTGTCTCAAGAAAACGCTGTGTGTCCTTAAACAGATTAAGAGCTTTTTCTGCATATGTCTTGTCACCTGTAGCGAGCGCATATTCGGACATGGCGATGGTTGCAAACGTCTCGCTGAACACGTAACGACGCTTGCGTAGCGGCGTGCCGTCTTCTGTTACAGAGAAGAACATGTGACCATCAGTGTCGAAACAGTGACGCTCAATAAAATCGAGGGTGGATTTTGCAGCGTTGAGCCATTCTTGATTGTGCTCCACGTTGTTGTAAGCGTAGGCACAGATGAAGGCGAAGCGTCCCTGGAACCACACACTTTTAGTGGTATCAATCAAAGATCCGTCACGGTTAACACAAGTGTAGACACCGCCATGCTTGCGGTCAAGACCATGTTCCATCCAGAACGGCATGATATTCTCTATAAGATCTGTTTTATAGGATTCTGCCCATTGTTTGATATATTCCTTGATATTCATTATTATTGATTTTTGCTGATACTACTTAAAACTGATTGCAACGTTCAAAGAAGTGGATAGCTTCCAACTCTTTCTTCATAGCCTGCTCTTCCTCATCGGTCATGTTGCGGAATGGAGTACGATTTGGACCCAAATCGAAGCCAATCAGCTTCATGATACGCTTACCGCCTACGATGTTACCACGGTAGTGGCAGATAACGTTGATAACCTCCTGAGCAAAGTTCTGCTTCTCACGTGCAGTTTCGATGTCGCCGTTCTTCCAAGCCTCAATGATGCCAACCAACTCTTTACCATTGTAGTTGGTCGTACCACCGATACCACCCTGTGCACCACCCTGAGCCAGACTAGGGAGAATGGTCTCGTCCTGGCCATGGAGCATGTCGTACTTGCCATTCTTGTAAAGACGACACTGGTTATATTCATATAAACTCTCGAAGGTATATTTAATACCAGCAAAATTAGGAATTCGTCCATCTACAGCCTTTAATAAATCGAGCATTGGCAAATAAGCACCATTGAATGCAGGTATATGGTAGTAGTAGAAAGGAAGTTCTGGTGCGGCAGAAGCTATCTCCTCGCAATACTTTACAAGTTCTTCGATACGGCCGATGTGCGGGAATGGAGGAGCCATTGAACCGATACCCCAAACACCTAACTTCTGTGCGTGCTCTGCCAAACGACGGCTTTCACGGAGGCAACAGCTGCCTACATGGACGATAATTTTGAAGTCCTTTGGAGCTACGTCTACCCATCTCTCAGCAAGGAGCATTCTCTCCTCGGTGGTCAACATATAGCCCTCGCCTGATGAACCATTGATAAACACACCCTTCAGACCGTTCTTCTGAAGCATCTTGGCATAAGCCTCGATAGGTTCTAAGTTCACATCACCGTTAGTATAAAAAGGAGTAAACGGTGCATCAATAAGTCCAATGATCTTTTCCATAATTATATATATTAATGTAAGTTAGTTAAAATTTTATCGTTTTTTTATTCCAAGTCATCTGTCTTTGGTTTCAAGCAAGCCAACTGAATCGTCAGTGCTGCGATAACCACTACACCCAATACGGCAAAAGCCAGCCCCAGATTACCGCCATCTGAGAATTTACCCATTACCTGAGTAACCATTGCTCCAGCAAACACGCCAACCATGTTCATGATACCATAGGCAGTAGCCCTGTATTTCGCCGAAATAATCTGGCAGAGAATAGGCATATTATTGGCATCAAACATGCCATACCCGACGCCGAAGAGTAAACCGGCTACCACAACTGCTACCACATTGTGACCGAAGCCCAAGAGGAATAGGGCTGGAATCGTCATACCTAATCCGATAGCACTAGTATAAACACGACCGCGGATATTCTTGCGAACCCACTTGTCTGAAAGCACACCTCCGAAGAGGACTCCAAACAAAGAGGAGATTGCGATGGTGATGGTTGACAGCGGACCAGCCTCTGACATAGGTACATTCAAGTTCTCTGCAAACAAAGTCGGAAGCCAGTTCTTGGTTGCCCAACCAGGGAGAGAAGGAACTGCGAAATAGAAGAGGATAACCCAAAATGTCCAAGTAGAAAATACAGCAGATAAGCCTTGTAATAATCCGCCCTTTGTGGATTTTCCCTGCTGAACTTCAGTCGTATTTACTGTATCCTTGTTTTTATCGTGCAACAACAGAAGCAACACGACAGAATAAGCAATTCCGAGAATGCCAAACCAGTGGAATGTGGTGTGCCAGGAGAAGGCTGCTGCTACGGTAGCACCAAATCCTCCGATAGCCTGACCGACATACAGACCGGTCATGTGAACACCGATAGCCAGAGATCTTGACTTTCCTTCATGCCAGTCGGCAATAAGGGATAAGGCAGAAGGGATGTAAAGAGCCTCACTAATACCCATCATCGCTCTCAACATGTAAAGTTGATGGAAACTAGAAGCATATCCCATCAGGTAGGTCACCAGAGACCATACGAAGAGACTGCCTACTACTAATTTCTTTCGACTGACTCTATCAGCCACGATTCCGGCAAATGGACTCACAATACCATAGATCCAAAGGAAGACTGCCATCAAAGCGCCAAAGGCTTCAGCCTGCTGCAGTTCCACGATATCAAGCTTCATTGCAGCCTGCATGGTGGATAGCATCTGACGATCCATATAGTTGAGAAGAGCTACAACCCAAAGGAGTGCTACAACTAACCAAGGATAAAACTTTCTACTCTTCATTTTATCATTATTAGATTGTTTATTAATTTCGGTGCAAATATATAACTAATTTTATTAACCTCCAAATTATTATGAAACTTTTTTTATTAAAGTGATTAAATAATTTAGTTTAATTTATTTGTGAGGCATATTTTGCCTAGTATACCTTATTATATTATGTGATAGAATTAATTAATTCTTTGTTATCTAACAATATTGATACCATGACATCTCTGATGGCGAGGAGTTAAATACAAAATACTTGTTATTTTACGCATTTAGATTAATTAACGTATCCTTAATTAAAAAAATAAATTTATTTATTTACCTTTGCAAGGTAATTGTAGTTAATAATAAAATGTAGTATGTTAAAAGATATAGTCAATAACACAAAATGGTCCGCTTCAAAGTCGGCTTTAATGAGGCTGCTTATAGAGCGTGGAGGACAAACTATTGCCGAACTTTCCAAAAGTTTAGGAGTCAGTATCCCATATACGACTAAGACCCTGAACGAACTTATAGAAATCGGTCTGGTACAGGAAACAGGAAAAAGAGCCCACTATTCAAAGAGGGCTCCTAAAGAGTATGATTTAATTGCCACTTCGGGCTATTTTCTTGGAATAGATACAGGAAAAGATTACCTTACTTTAGGAATTTGTGATTTTTGTGGTAATATGGTAACTCAGCTAGAGAGAATAGACTTTGTATATGAAGATACCCCAGATTGCTTTGAAAGTCTCATAGCAATAATCAACACTTTCATAGAGAAAGAAGGCTTCAAAAAAGAAAATATACAGAATGCATGCATGAGCATTGGCGGCAGAGTTAACCCAGAAATTGGTTGCGCATACAATTATTTCACTTGTATAGAAAAACCATTGGCTGATATGCTCTCTCAGAGCCTGAATATACCAGTATGCATTGACAACGACACTCGGTGCATGACCTACGGAGAATACCTCAGAGGCGTCTGTAAGGGTGTTAAGAATGTCATTTTTGTTAATGTGAGTTGGGGAATTGGTATCGGTATTATCATCAACGGCAAATTATATTTTGGCAAGTCGGGATTTTCTGGGGAAATTGGACATATGCATATATACAATAATGGCATAATTTGTCATTGTGGAAAGACTGGATGCGTGGAAACTGAGACTTCTGGTTCTGCACTACAACGTAAGATGAATCAGAAGATACAGAATGGTGGCATATCTGTCCTCTCTGACAAAGTGTTGAATCAACACCAAAGTCTAACACTCCACGATATTCTCGAAGCCATCAAGAAAGAAGATGTGATGAGCATTGAGACGTTACAAATGATGGCAGTAGAATTGGGTACAACCCTTGCTGGTGTCATCAATATATTCAATCCTGAGATGTTGGTTATAGGAGGAGACCTATCGGTTACTGGTGACTACATAACACAACCAATATGTATGGGAATCAAGAAATTCTCTCTCAATATGGTGAACGAAGATTCCAAGATAGAAACATCTACTCTGAAAGACTGTGCAGGATTAATAGGTGCATGCTTAATGGCAAGAAGTAAAATGTTACAGGAGCAATATTAAGCGTTTATGGCAGCGTTAAGGTCATAATCATTTGGGGGACTCTGCCTTAGATTAACAGCTTTACTGCTGTAGTCCGCAAAGGATTTTGTGTAGTTCCGTACTTGCATTTTGAATAAAGTGTTGGAAAATATTTTGTCTATGCTGATAGCTTGCTCGTATGTATTGACCAGCTCTGCAGGTCTTGTTGCATGTATCGGAGATAATTTGCAAAACGGAAGTATTGCTGATATTGCGAAGTTATAGTTTAACCGTTGCAACATTTTTAATTATCAATCCCCTATTTTGTAGTAAGACTAATTGTTCATATATATATAGGTTACTTGTCGTAGCTCATATACCTAAATAAAAAGCAAAGTCCCACCTTAGTACGCATCGTTGAGAGGCGTACTAAGGTGGGATTTGTTACTGCAAAAATATGGTTTAAAATCGTATTATCCAAATATTTCTAAGAAATCAGCTTATCGGGTAGATGATGGCTTGCCGAGCTTGTGGGCACATTTGTACTTCATCGAAAATGATGGCTGATTTGCGTGGCTCCAAGATTACTTGGTAGATTGATTGGAGGCGTAAAAATATGTAGTTCAACTCCATGAGGTTGTCAAACAGCAGTTTCACTTCCTTAGATGCTTGTACGAAATCTATAAGGATATAGCTTTTGTATTCATTTTCTGCGAAAGCTTTGGCTGCCGTTGACTTTCCTACCCGGTGTGCTCCTTTGAGCAAGAGAGCTGTGCTACCATTTCTCTCTCGCTTCCATTCGAGCATTTTGTCGTATACTTTTCTTTTAAATATTCTTTTTCTCATAACTTGCTGATTTTGAGCGAAAAGATACATATAAGTTCCAAATCCCCCAAATGTTTTTGCTTGAAATGTTCCAAATCCCCCAAATGTTTTATGTTTCAATAGGGATGAGGAAAACTTTCTCAAAAAAAACACGGACAAATTGAATTTGTCCGGACAAATTTGTCCGGCATAATATAATCTGTTGATTATAAGAAGATTATGAAACTGCCGGACAGACATCCGGACAAATTCAATTTGTCCGTGTTATATTTTTAGGTCATAAATGCAGGTTTGGCATGGCGTAAACTATGATTTATGCTCCAGAAAACGGTGAGTTGGAGGGAAGAAAACTATGAGTTAGGATTTTTAACACTTTACGAGAACAGGTCTTTCATGGAGAAAAATGGCTGTAGGATGCAATATTATCCCTTGTTTCTTGTTATTATGATATACAAACTGTTGTGGAAATGAAAAAGAAAATAGTTATAATGATGGTGCTGCTGCTTGCTGTTGTGGGAGCAAAGGCACAAGAAGTGGAGAATCCGGTAGGCAGATTCTCGGTAATTCCTCGTATAGGTGTAACTCTGGCTAACTGGAGCGGGTTGACTCTGGAAACTTTGGAGGGAACCTCGCTAGAGTCTAAGTATCAGGCAGGATTCATGGGTGGCGTAGATGTGGGATATCGCATAAATAAGAGCCTGGGTATTACGCTGGGGGCTTATTATGCCCGACAGGGTATGCGCTTCCCTGACTGCGAGTTGACTGAAAATGCTGACAAAGGGGAATATACAGGTATTAAGAATCAGCATGTGATTCTCGATTATATCCAGGTGCCGCTCATGCTGAAAGCCTATCTTGTAGAGGGCTTGTCGGTGAATGCAGGCGTTCAGGTGGGATTCCTTTGTGGCGACGGCAAGGTTAAAAGAGAGGAAACTAACCTTCAGAAGGACAAGAACGGGTCTATTACATACAAGGATATGCAGGAGACCGAAGCTACTTGGCCTGCCAAGAAGGTGGATGTGGCTATTCCTTTGGGCTTGAGTTATGAATATATGAACGTGATTCTGGATGCCCGATACAACGTGAGCCTGACCAAGGCTGGCAAGGGCGACTGGGATAACAGTAAGAACAAGGCTCTGACCTTTACCGTAGGTTATCGCTTTACATTATAAAAGAATATTTGGATAGAAATAAGAAAAGCCTCAAATCCGCAAAGGATTTGAGGCTTTTACTATATCTGATAATCAGATGATTCTATGATTCTTTATCCTACCTGGCTTCCTGGCTTAACCTTGCCAAGGAGAGAAGTTACATTCAAAGAGCCGTCGAAGTTGACTGCACTCAGAATCATACCCTGACTCTCGATGCCCATCATCTTACGAGGAGCAAAGTTGGCTACGAACAATACGTCCTTGCCGATTAGCTGCTCTGGCTCGTAGTAGGCTGCGATACCTGAGCAGATGGTGCGCTCTACGCCAGAACCATCGTCGATGGTGAACTTTAGGAGTTTCTTAGACTTCTTTACCTTCTCGCAGTTCAGAATGTGACCTACGCGGATATCGAGTTTCTCGAAATCATCGAAGCTAACCTCTGGCTTGATAGGAGCAGCCTGATAAGAAGCCTCCTCGTTAGCCTTCTTGGTGTCAGCGAGCTTCTGGAGTTGTCTTTCGATAACCTCATCCTCAATTTTCTCGAAGAGCAATTCAGGCTCACCGAGCTGGGTACCAGCCTTGAGCAAATCTGTGCTGCCGAGCTGAGTCCACTCGAAGTTAGGCATATTGATCATCTTGCGGAGCTTCTCAGAAGAGAATGGCAAGAATGGTTCGAAGGCGATGGCGAGGTTGGCAACCAACTGGAGGGAGATGTTCAAGATGGTCTCCACACGCTTAGGATCGGTCTTCCAAACCTTCCAAGGCTCACACTCTGTGATGTATCGGTTACCGATACGTGCCAGGTTCATAGCCTCTTTCTGAGCCTCGCGGAACTTGAATACGTTAAGATACTGCTCTACCTTCTCCTTCACGTCCTTGAACTCAGCGATAGCCTTTTCATCTACCTCCTGCAATTCACCACAGGCAGGAACTACACCGCCCCAATACTTCTTGGTGAGCTGGAGGGCACGGTTTACGAAGTTACCGTAAACGGCAACCAACTCAGAGTTGTTGCGCTCCTGGAAATCCTTCCAGGTAAAGTTGTTATCCTTGGTCTCAGGCGCATTGGCTGTCAATACATAGCGCAATACATCCTGCTTGCCTGGCAAATCTACGAGATACTCGTGCAACCATACAGCCCAGTTGCGGGATGTTGAAATCTTATCATCCTCCAGGTTCAGGAACTCGTTGGCTGGTACGTTGTCTGGCAAGATATAGTCGCCGTGAGCCTTCAGCATAGTAGGGAAGATGATGCAGTGGAACACGATATTGTCCTTACCGATGAAGTGAACAAGACGTGTTTCAGGATCCTGCCACCACTTCTGCCATGTTCCCCACTTTTCTGGATGAGCATCGCAAAGCTCCTTGGTGTTTGAGATGTAGCCGATAGGTGCATCGAACCAAACGTAGAGCACCTTTCCTTCTGCACCCTCTACTGGAACAGGAATACCCCAATCCAAGTCGCGGGTCATGGCACGTGGCTGAAGATCCATGTCCAACCAGCTCTTGCATTGGCCGTAAACATTGGTACGCCACTCTTTGTGGCCTTCCAGAATCCACTTCTTCAACCAATTCTGATACTTGTTCAATGGAAGATACCAGTTCTTGGTAGGCTTCTTTACGAGACCATGACCAGGGTTGTTCTTGTTGGTAGGGTTGATGAGCTCCTCAGGAGAGAGGGTAGCACCACATTTCTCGCATTGGTCACCATAAGCACCCTCTGCACCACAGCGAGGACAAGTACCTACGATATTACGGTCGGTAAGAAATTCGCCTGTTACCTCGTCGCAGAACTGCTCCTCTACCTTTTCTTCCAATACGCCCTTGTCATAGAGTGTGCGGAAGAAGTCTGAAGCAAACTTATTGTGAGTAGGCGAAGTGGTACGGCTGTAAATATCAAAAGAGATACCGAAGTCCTCGAAACTCTTTTTGATGAGGTTATGATAGCGGTCAACCACCTCCTGTACGGTAATTCCCTCTTTCTTGGCACGGATAGTAACAGGTACGCCGTGTTCATCGCTACCGCCGATGAAGACAACATCCTGCTTCTTGAGGCGGAGATAGCGAACATAGATATCGGCTGGCACGTAAACACCTGCCAGGTGACCGATGTGCACACCACCGTTGGCATAAGGCAAAGCCGCAGTAACGGTGGTACGTTTAAAGTTCTTTTGTTCCATATTAGCTAATATATTTTTGTTATTTGGCTGCAAAATTACAAAAAATGTTGGAGATAAGAAAGAATTATCGTCGCTTTTTCTTTCTTTTATATATAATAAGGTGTAAAAAGCAGAGTTCTTCAGGGTATTGAAGGTAAGGAATGGGGAGGACCGGATACGAAAAAAGGCTCTTTGCATCTCTGCAAGAGCCTCAAATCTTGTACATTTCCATCAGACTCCTCCCTGATAGGACTGTACCTAACATTATCATTTACTTTTCGAAGAACTTACTCGTTCTGACAACTTATGTTGTTGACCTTTTACAATCTAATTACCTTAGTATGTAGAAAACTTCCACCTTAATATATCTTTAATCTATAGAGAGATTTCTTACATTACGTTCATGTAGGCAATAACGGCCAACTCTGCGAGAAGAATTACGAAACCAATCTTCTTTACTGCGTCTGTAATTTTAAAAATGCAATCCATAATCTTAATAGTTTTGTTGTTAATAATTGAACCAGCGTTGTGCTAGCTTTCTTTTTTCGTTTGCAAAGGTAATGCATTTTTCTATCCTGTATGGGGTAAATTTTATCAGAATTAGTGATTTTCGTAAATTTAAAAGCTAATTAAAATCAATTATTACACCTTAGAGAATAGAAATTACCCCATCTTAGACGATTTTGCTATTCGTTTTTGTCTGTTTTTTGTGGTACTTTTGTCTTTATGGGGTAATATTTTCGTAATGACAAAAGAAAATAGCCATTCTAAAACAGGTTTATAACTATTTTAAAATGGCTATTCTTCTTTTTTTCTCCCTTTTTTTCTTTATAAATCCAACTTTTTAGAGAGAATGATAGGAAAAATCTGATTATTATCCTTTTATATATTTCTTCTTTATGATTATATATGTCCTCTTTCTGCCCAATCGCCTCTGTCGAGGGTTCTGTATCCCACGGCTTCTGCTATATGGTCAGGCTTAATCTGCTCGCTTCCTGCCAAATCTGCAATAGTGCGCGCCACTTTCAGGATTCTATTGTAAGCTCTTGCTGACAACGAAAGTTTCTCCATTGCCATTCGGAGCAGTTCTATGCCCTGTTCATCGGGTTCGGCAAACTGATGAATCATTCTTTCGGTCATCTGGGCGTTGCAATGGATGCCTTTATAATCCTTAAATCTTTCGGCTTGAACTTCTCTTGCCTTGATGACTCTTTCTCTGATCTTAGCACTTGGCTCACCTGGTGCAGCCTTTGAAATATCCTGGAAAGGAACAGGACTAATCTCGCATTGGATGTCGATGCGGTCGAGTAACGGACCCGAAATCTTGTTCATGTATCTTTGAATCTGACCTGGCGTGCAGACGCAGCGATGTGTCGGATCACCATAATATCCGCATGGACAAGGGTTCATACTTGCTACAAACATGAATGAGCAAGGATAATCTGTAGAATATTTCGCCCTGCTGATGTTGATGTGGCGGTCTTCCAATGGCTGACGGAGTACTTCCAGGGTGGTTTTATTGAACTCTGGGAGTTCGTCGCAGAACAGAACGCCATTATGAGCCAGCGATATTTCTCCCGGTTGTGGCGAAGTTCCACCGCCTACCAGAGCCACTTGCGAGATGGTATGGTGAGGAGACCGGAACGGACGTTGGGAAATGAGTGATACATTCTTGCCCAGTTTGCCTGCAATGGAGTGAATCTGTGTTGTTTCCAGACTCTCAGAGAGCGTGAGAGGGGGGAGGATGGACGGTAAACGTTTTGCCATCATCGACTTTCCGGAACCTGGAGGACCTACCATAATCAGGTTGTGTCCGCCAGCCGCAGCCACTTCGAGCGCTCTTTTCACGTTCTCCTGACCGCGAACATCGGCATAATCGTATTCACAATGTGTCTGGTTTTCGTAAAATTCCTTGCGGGTGTCAACGATTGTAGGAGAAGGATTGCTTCTGTCGCTCATGAATTGTATGACTTCGAAAAGCGTTTTCATGCCGTAAACCTCAAGGTTGTTTACGACTGCCGCTTCCCGAGCGTTCTGTTCCGGCACAATCAGTCCCTTAAAGTGCTCTGCTCTGGCTCTGATAGCTATCGGCAGGGCACCTTTGATAGGCTGGAGCGTACCGTCAAGGCTCAACTCGCCTACCATCATGTACTCTTTCAGATGATCTTCGGGAATGTTGTTGTTGGCGCCTAGAAGTCCGATTGCAAGCGGCAAGTCGAAACTGCTGCCCTCTTTCCTGAGGTCAGCTGGAGCCAGATTGATAGTGATGTCGGCTATCGGAAATTTGAAGCCGCTATACTGGAGAGCTGCTGAAATTCGGTTACGGCTCTCCTTGACCGCCTCGTCGCCTAAGCCTGTGAGGTGGTACATGACGCCTCTGTTGAGGCTTACTTCTACGGTTACAGTAGTTACTTCTAGTCCGTTAACTGCTGCACAATATGTCTTTACTAACATATAGGCGTGCTTTTTATGGGTTCTTGACTAGCTCGAAAGTATTTATTTTAGCAGTTGATCGAGCTTATTGTAAAGCTCTTGCTTTTTCATGCCTCGGGCGATGATTTTACCATTTTGAAGTATGATGTTGTCAGGAAGGTTTTCCAATCCCAACTTCTTCAAGGTCTTGTCTTCCAGCATTTCGCCGTTGCAGATGGTGGGGCATGCGATAGAGTCGCGCTTGATGTTGTTCTTGCATTCGCTCTTGCTGGCATCCAGACAGAAAGACATCAGCTTAAGCTTGCCGTTCGATTTTTTCTGACGGCTCTTCAGTTCGCGCTGCATGTCCTGGCTGTCATAGTTATAGGTAGCCCAGGTGTAGATTACGGCAACCGGAGCGCTGCTCATTTCTGTACTAGAAACGAGTTTTCCGTTGATATCGTATGCTGTAAATGAAGGCAGGGTCGCACCGGTGCCTACATTCTTCATGGTTTCTGCCAACTGCTTCATCTTAGCCAACTGTCCGTTTTTAGGCTGTTCCTTCTCTACGATATTGATGAGTGAGAGCGCCTTGCGGTAATCAGGTTGTGTAGAAGTGATGAAGTATTTTTTAATCAGATAGATGCTGCACATAGAATTCGGATGTTCTCTGACGAAGTCTTCAGCATGCTTTTTAGCCTCAGGTGGCGTATCTTTCAGGATGTTCTGGCGGAATTTTGTCATCAGTTCGTTATCCTCGGTTCCGCTTACCTCCATTTCCTTAAGGTGCGAAGCATCTGCCTTGATTTCTACTGATTTGCCCGATTTTGCGAAAATAGGCTGCTCAGAGAAATTAGGGAAAACAAGCATAATGGTAAAATCTTCCTTACATTCGGTTTCGAAAGTAAAACGACCGCCTTCTACCTTGATGGTGTCAACGCCTTCGAAGCCCCCGTCAGGACTGTATACATAAAACTCGCCTTGATTCATGTTGAGAAATTTGCCTTCAAACTTGAAATGCCCACCGCTAACACCACATGATGTTAAGACCAGCGTAATGAATAAAATGAGGATGTAAGCAAATTTTTTCATAAGGAAAAACTTTAAGGTGCCGCGAGCGGGACTCGAACCCGCACAGCCATTACTGGCCAAGGGATTTTAAGTCCCTCGTGTCTACCAATTCCACCATTGCGGCATGGTAAACGTTAAGAGTTGAGCGGAAAACGGGACTCGGACCCGCGACCCCAACCTTGGCAAGGTTGTGCTCTACCAACTGAGCTATTTCCGCGTTATGTGGGTGCAAAGGTAATGCTATTTCTTTAAATCTCCAAGCGATTTACATTTTTTAAGACAAGAAAGCGCCATTTTTTTCGTTTGCCCTCCATTTCTGCTTAGTTTCCTACATGTATATCGCTTCCTGTACCATGGTAATCTACTATATATTTCATCAGCGCCTTGTCGTTTTTGCTCTTTCCGCCGCTTGTGATGGTTCCGTTTTCCAGGCTGTAGATGCGTTTACATTTGTCGCAAATTACCGATTGGCGGTTGCCGGTCCATTCCAGCGGATAGTTGGTTCCACCATATTGTTCCAGGCAGTTTGGACATTGGCGGTCCCAGGCTACATGTCCGCTGAAGTTGGATAATCCCATGATGAAGCCGTTCTTTTTGGCATCTTTAGGGTCGTTGCCCGCTCCCAAATAGGTATAGTTGGCATAATTCTCCTTCGCTGTAGAGAGGATGATGGTTTCCGTCTGGTTTTTCCCATCGTTTAATGTAGAATAGATATTCCAGGCTCCATTCACCTTTTTGGCGCTAACCATCGTGTAGACGCCCGTTCCGTTGAGGGCTGTTTCCAGACTTGTGCCCGGATGGTATTGCGACTTGAAATAGAACTGGCAGGGATATTTGGTGCTGATGCTGTTTTCTGCATCGCACGAACAAAGTAAGAGCATAGCTATTCCAGCCATGCTCTTCACCTTATTATATATATATACCTTATTATATATGCTATTCTTCATACAGAAACCTTTCTGTCTTTATTTCAGAAGATTCTTCTCGGCATTCTCCATGCGCTCGAAGTGGAACTCAGAGAGGGTCTGCTCCATCAGCGCCTGAATCTTGTCGTTGCAGAGATTGCCGATGCTGCCTTCGTGAGTATGATGAATATCCTTGTTTGGCTTGAATTCGCCAGCCTCGATTTCCAGTCCTACCTTCTTGTAAGCATCGCGGAATGGCATTCCGTTGGCTGCAAGCTGGTTCACTTCTTCTACTGAGAACATAGGGTCGTAGCGAGGATCGTCAAGAATATGCTCGTTCACCTCCATATTGTTGATGATGTAGGCAGCCATCTGCAGACAGTCCTTCAACTCGTCGAAGGCAGGGAGGAACACTTCCTTGATAATCTGAAGATCGCGGAAATAGCCTACTGGCAGGTTGTTCATGATGAGCATTACCTGCTGTGGAAGGCTCTGGAGCTTGTTGCTCTTGGCGCGAATCAACTCGAATACGTCTGGATTCTTCTTGTGTGGCATGATGCTCGAACCGGTGGTGCACTCCTTAGGCAATTTCACGAAACCGAAGTTCTGACAGTTGAACATGCAGGCGTCGAAAGCCATCTTTGCCAAAGTTCCTGCCACGGTAGCCATGGCGAAAGCCACGTTGCGCTCCATCTTTCCTCTGCCCATTTGTGCGTAAACCACATTATAGTCCATGCTGTCGAAACCGAGAAGCTCGGTGGTCATGGTGCGGTTCAGAGGGAATGAACTTCCATAGCCGGCAGCACTACCCAACGGGTTGCGGTTGGTCATGCGGTAAGCAGCCTGAAGGAAGAGCATATCGTCGGCAAGTCCCTCAGCATAAGCGCCAAACCAGAGCCCGAATGATGAAGGCATAGCCACCTGCAGATGGGTGTAGCCCGGCATCAGCACGTCCTTATACTGGTTGCTCTTCTGAATCAGCTCATCGAAGAGAATCTTCACGGCGTCCACAATCTCCTTCAACTCATGACGGGTGAAGAGTTTGAGGTCTACGAGAACCTGGTCGTTGCGTGATCTACCCGAATGAATCTTCTTGCCCATGTCGCCCAGTTTCTGGGTGAGCATCAGTTCTACCTGGGAATGAACGTCTTCCACGCCGTCTTCTATTACGAATTCGCCCTTGTCGGCGATGGCGTAGATGTTTTTCAGTTCGGCAAGGAGCTGGGTGAGTTCATCTTTCTCCAGGAGTCCGATGCTTTCGAGCATGGTGATGTGTGCCATACTGCCCAGCACGTCATACTTGGCGAGATAGAGGTCGAGTTCGCGGTCTCTTCCTACGGTGAATCTTTCAATTTCCTTGTTTACTTCGAAGTTCTTTTCCCAAAGTTTATGTGCCATAATTTCTTTATTTATTAATCCTGGTAAGGAATCATTGCAAGCGCATCAGCAATTTTTTCGATGCCTTCCTGCAATGGCTTCTTCACCATACCCTTGATAAACATGTTAAGTTCTGCCTTGATGGTGAGTTTCATTTTGCATGAGAATTCGCCTGTAGGGAGCAGCTGAATCCAGAAGTTGAAAGGAACAGGGCTGTTTTCTGTTTCAAACTTGATGGTCTTAGGCTCCTCGCGGTCGATGATGCGCATCTTGATTTCACCCACCATAGGTGCTGTGATAGAGATGCTGTCGCTATCAAACTTGAGGTCCTTCAGCTTTTCCATTTCCTTTCTCTTGTCCTCAGGAATCTGGTCTTTCACCTGCTCGAAGCGGTCTTTGAGCATCTGCAGGTTGTTCAGATCGCTCAATGTACGGTAAACAGATTCCTGCTTGTGAGGAATCTGTTTGATATTACTTTCGAATGTACTTGTACTCATTATTGATGGGTCAGCTTGATTACTTCTTCCAGTTAGCTGGGTCCTTGCGCCACTCGTGGAGCAACTCTACGTCTTCCTGTTTGATATAGCCAGTCTCCAGAGCCTCTGCCACTACGTGCTCATAGTCGGTCAAAGTAACCAGCTTTACGTTAGCATCAGCAAAAGCCTTCTCGGCGATAGGGAAACCATAGGTGTAGCTAGCTACCATGCCCACAATCTCGTTGCCGTTCTTGCGGAGAGCTTCTACTGCCTTGAGAGAGCTGCCGCCGGTAGAAATCAGGTCTTCTACTACCACAACCTTAGCCTTAGGGTCGAGCTGACCTTCGATGAGGTTCTGCATACCGTGATCCTTTGGTTTAGAACGAACGTATACGAAAGGCATGTTCAGTTCGTCAGCAACCAAAGCACCCTGCGCGATGGCACCAGTAGCTACTCCGGCTACAGCATCAGCCTCTGGGAACTGCTCCAGGATAGCGTGAACGAGCTCAAGCTTTACATAATTGCGGAGTTCTGGGAATGAGAGAGTCTTGCGGTTATCGCAATAGAATGGTGACTTCCAGCCAGAAGCCCATGTGAATGGATCATTAGGCTGCAACTTGATAGCCTTTACTTTCAATAACTTAGATGCGAATTCTTTCTTCAGTTTGTCCATAATCTTTAAAGGATTAAATTATTATTAATTATTTTGCAAAGGTACAATGATTTTTGCACACGGCGGCTATATTTAGGGTTAAAATGTTTTAACTCTCGGCAAAAAAGGGTCTTTAGTCGTGTGCGAAACCTACAGTCAGCACGCTTATCTTCATCTTTCCGGCTGCTTTTATCAGGGTTTCCGCACAGGAGATGATGGTGGCTCCGGTGGTGCATACGTCGTCGATGATGAGGATATGTTTGCCTTCAAGTTGCGTGATGGGGTGCTCCCCCTGCCCGTCATGATAGGTTGCTGCGGCTTCAAAAACCTGGCTCACGTTTTCCTGTCTTTCCTGCCGGTTCTTGTGGGTTTGGCTTTCGCTAAACTTTTTCCTTCTTACGGCATCCTTGATGATGGTCAGATGGGTGAGTTGCTGGATGCCTTTGGCGATGAGAAGGCTCTGGTTATAGCCGCGCTCTTTCTGTCGTTTCCTTGTGAGCGGGATGGGGATGATGGCGTCTATTCCGTCGAAGAACTGAATGCTTAACCCCTTCTTTGCCAGCATTCTGCCCAGATAGATTCCCATTTCAGGATGATGCATGTATTTCAGCTGGTAGACGGCTCTTGCCGATGTGGCATGACTGATGTGACGGAAGAGGGCGCAGCAGCGTTCGATGGGAATCAGATGCCAGAAGAGTTTTGCCATCTCGTTCTCGTAGGGCTGCTCCCAGGTATCGGTTCTCGGCATGCGGAACAGACATTTTATGCATATCATCTCCTCCCCGCCAGCGAGCACATTTCCGCAGATGGCGCAGGTTCGGGGGAAGAATAAATCTAATATGTCTCTTAACAGGCTGGTACGCATGGCTTTACTCTTAATTTTGAGGTTTGGATATTGAACTTGATGCTTTGCTTTAGAATTCCTCTTCGAAATCGATGTCTCCCAGATCTTCTTCCTTCATCCGGTCGATGCATTTGTGGATAACCTCCATGCTGTATCCTCTTCCCAGGGCAAAGCGGATGAGTTTCATCGAGCGTTCATAGTCGTTCTTTGCCTTGATGGTTTTATATTTGTTTTTCATCAGGGGCAGGAGGGTTTCCATATACAGGTCGTCTTCAATCTCTTCGAAGATAGGGTCGGAGATGTCCTTCGGAATATGTTTCATCCACAGCGCCTGTTCCACCTTCCGGCGTCCCCACTTGTTGTATTTTATCTTGTCGTTGATAAAGAAGCGTGCGAAACGTTCGTCGTCGATGAATTTCTTCTCGGTCAGGAATTCCATGTTTCTGGCGATGGCATCTTCGGGCAGTTCCCACTTCTTCATCTTGTCGATCATCTCTTGCGAGCAATGTTCGGCTTGGGTGCAGAGGGTGGTGAGCTTCAGGAGCGCCTGCTGCTCGGTCATCGGCTTTTTATACTTTGAACTTTGAGATTTGAACATGATGATTTTACTTTGAACTTTGAGATTTGAACATTGAACTTTATGATTTGCCGGCTCGCATCATTCTCTGCTTTCCGAAGGCATCTTCCTTTGTATCAATAGCTTTAAAACCCAATCCTTCCAGCATTTCCCTTGTTTCTTTTTCATAGATAGGATTGATTTCGAAGTATAATGCACCTCTGGATTTGAGGGCAGAAGAGGCATATTCGGCGATGGCTCTATAGAACTTCAGAGGCTCTTCATCGGGCACGAAGAGGGCGATTCCAGGTTCGTGTTCCAACACATTCTTCTCCATATCCGCTTTCTCCTTTTCGCAGATATACGGGGGATTGCTCACGATGATGTTCCATCTTCCGGCATCCGATGTTTCCGCCAACTTCAGGGCATCCTGATATTCTATTTTTACGTTACCGGCATCCAGAAGCGCAACATTTCCCTGTGCTATCTTCAAGGCATCTTCCGAAATATCCCAACCCGTAACCTCCGAGCCGCCGATGTCCAGTCCCAGCGTAATGGCGATGCAGCCCGAACCCGTACAGATATCCAGGATGCGGATGGTGTTTTCTTCCTTCTCTCCTTCCGTAATCCCTTTGTTTTCAGTCGCATCTTTTTCTATCCACTCGCAGAGTTCCGCCGTTTCGGGTCTCGGAATCAGCACGCCCGGCTCTACATGGAAGGTTCTTCCTGCAAAGTCAGCTTCTCCCAGAACATACTGTACAGGTTCGCCTTTTTGCAATCTTCTGATAATTTCTTCCAGTTTTCTTTCTTCATCTGCAGATAATTCATTAACTTTGCCGCAGATTATGTCGGTCAGCGTCATTCCGTACTTCACATCGAGCACGGTGCGGACGATAGCCTGTGCTTCGCCCGCCTCATATAGAGTGGTAATGGATTGCCAAAGTTGTTGATACGTTTTCATCTCTAAATCGTATATTATGATTTGATTTGAGAGCAAAGGTACGACATTTTATCGAAAAGTAAGTAAAAAACGAAGAAAAGTTTTAGATATGGAACAAAATAATGTTTCTTTTCAGAATGTGAAGACGGGCGAACCGTTGTCGCAAAAGGAAATAGACGAAATGTTTATGCGCCGCTGTCTGCAGCTGGCGAAAAACGGAAGAGAGAATGCCAAACCCAATCCGATGGTGGGAGCCGTTATCGTGAGTGGGGATGGCAGAATCATCGGCGAAGGCTATCATGTAAGGTGCGGAGAGGGCCATGCTGAAGTCAACGCCTTTGCTTCTATTAAGCCCGAGGATGAGCATCTGTTAAGCCAAGCTACCATCTATGTGAGTCTCGAACCCTGCTCTCATTACGGCAAGACGCCGCCTTGCGCCGATTTGATAGTAAGAAAAGGAGTAAAGCGATGCGTTTGCGGCTGCGTAGATCCCTTTGCCAAGGTTCAGGGCCGCGGTATCCGCAAGATTCGCGAGGCAGGCATCGAAGTAACAGTAGGCGTTCTGGAGGCGGAATGTCTCGAACTCAACAAGCGCTTCATCACCTTCAACACCCATCAGCGTCCTTACATCATCCTGAAATGGGCGCAGACCGCGAATGGCTTTCTTGATAACGGGGGTAGGGGTATGGCTATTTCCTCGCCTTTCACCAAGATGCTCTCCCACAAGTTGCGTGCTGAGAACGATGCCATCCTCATAGGCCGCGTAACCGATGAGCGCGACCACAGTCAGCTCAACGTTAGAGATTGGAGCGGCAAGGACCCGATGCGCCTGGTCATCGACCGCCATCATCCTTGTTTTGAAGGTCTGGATTTCTCACGGGGCAAGACGGAAGTGTTGCAGCAAATCATGCAGTACTTATATAATAATAAGGTACAGTCGCTGATAGTAGAGGGAGGCGCCATCACCCATCAGGCATTCCTTGATACCGGACTTTGGGATGAAATCAGGGTAGAAACGTTGTTATCCACATCTGTGGAAAACGTGGTAACTGCCGGAACACCAGCGCCAAAGCTCCCTCATAACGTCCGGTTAATCAGCCACGAGGCGTATGATGGAAATGTTATCAACACCTATGAGCGGATGTAATCTTCTCATAGATTTGCTTTTTCCTTCGCCAGCGATTTTCAACAGATTTAGTGGGGCGTATGCCCAATTTAACATTCAACACTTAACATTCTAAAAAAAGATGAGTAACAGATTTACATCGCGCCTGAGCGATGACGACGATTTCAAGCGAGACGAACTGATACGTAAGATAGAGCATTCGGTAGAGCAGATGACGCTCTCAGAACTGGAAGCCCTGTCCTACGATATGTTTACCAAGGGTTATATGGAGGATTATTAGATTCTCTTTAATCGGGAACAGCCGATGAGAGAAACGAAAATAGCCAACTGGCAAAACGTAGACAGCCGACTAGCGCATGTGTTGCTAGTCGGCTGTTTTACTGAAACAGTTATCTAAAACGCTTTATTTTGTTTTCGTATAAGCTTCCTGCCAAATACTCTTCACTCTTCACCTTATGCTCGGAACCCCCTGTGTTTATCGGCATTCCGAGGGGTGAAGAGTATTTGGGTACTCTTCACCCACTCTTCACCACTCTTCACCTTCAGGCGTATCTTGCGCCAATTCTCTTAGCGGTTTGCAAATCCGCCAAAACAGAGTGGTGAAGAGAGGTGAAGAGTGGGTGAAGAGATGAAAAGAACTCTTCACCCTTCGGAATGCCGATAAACACAGGGGTTCCCGGCCGAAAGGTGAAGAGTGAAGAGTATTTTGATGATAGCTTCGTATTCTTCAATTGTCGTCATGATTTTTATGTTGTTTCGTTGTTTTGAAATGTGAAAATGATAGGAGCGTTATCCGTTGTCCTGCTTTTCCAGATAAAATGTAACATGGTAGCCCGAGATGGAAGTATCGGAGAGTCCCAGTTCGATGTTTTGCATCATCAGCATCTGGCGGGAGAGGGATAGTCCGATGCCCGTGCCGGAAGATTTGGTGGTGAAGAACGGAATGAAAATCTCTCTAGCCACATCGGCAGGAATCGGTTCGCCGTTGTTGCTGAACAGCAGGATAGAACGCTCGTTTTGGCTTATGCGGACATCGATGTCGGTAGCATGGGCTTCGATGGCATTCTTGATGAGATTGATGAATACCTGGCGCAGCATGTTGCGGTCGGCTTCCAGCGTAGCATCTTGGGGAAGGGAAATGTGCCAGCTGATGTCGGGATAGAGCGCCTTGATGCTTTCCATGAAAGAGGCAAGCGGAAGGGGTTCTACGACGGGAGCCTGAAGCTGGGTGAGCTTGCGGTAACTATCTACAAAGTTGGTGAGCGACTTGCTGGTGTCGTGAATCGCCTGAATGCCTTCCTCGTATTCGCTTCCCTTGATCTGCGGGTTGCAGAGATAGGCTTGGCAGATGCTGGAGATGGGAGCCGTGGCATTCATGATTTCATGGGTAAGCACACGGGTCAGCTTTTGCCAGGATTCCACTTCGTGCCGGGCAACGAGGCGGGCAATATCGCCCTGCATGTCGTTGAGTGCCTGCTGCAAGGCTCTTTCGCCAGGCAGCAAGCCAGAAGTGGGGAGGCGGAAGGCGTAATCGCCATTTCTTACAGCCTCACGCATCAGGAAGGCACGCGCCTTCAGTCTTCGTTGATGGCGAAAGAACAGATAGATGAGGCTGCCCAGGATGAGGCAGATTCCACCTATTAAATATATAAGTTTAATAATAATCATAAAATAGCTCTAATACATTTGTCTCTTAACTTCTTTAACTTCCCCTACAAGGCGTCATCTCTTCAGTTTTGCATAGAGGGTTTGTCGGGTAATGCCGAGCATTTCGGCTGCACGCGAGATGTTGCCGTGGCATTTATCCACAACCTTCCGGATGTAGTCGTTCTCGAAGTTCTCCAAGGTTGCCACTTCTGTATTGTTGTCGATGGCGTCCTTGAGCACCCTTATCAGTTCGTCATTATCCCAGGGTTTGGTGACAAAATCGGCGGCTCCGCTTTTCAATCCCTTGATGGCTAGCTGCACATCGGCAAAGGCGGTGATGAGCACCACGGGGATATGGGCGTGGAGCCGGCGGAAGGTGCGGAGCCAGAGTAAACCGTCCTGACCGCTGTTCACGCCAAGCGAGAAGTTCATGTCGAGCAGGATGAGATCTACCTGCTCCTGTTGCAGCAACGTGGGGGCTGTATCGGGGCGAGACAGGGTGAGAATCCGTTCGAACGTATTGCCCAGACAGATCTTCAGCGCCGTGAGTATCGACGGATTATCGTCGATGACAAGAAGGGTTCCGTATTTCATATTTTCTTTTTTGTTTGCAAAAGTACGCTTTTTTCCTGAAACGGCAAACAAAAACGGCGCTGTTGTGTGATAATCATACAATAGAGTGTATGAATTTCATACAATCCACCTTTCGGGCTGGTGAAAAACTTGGCAGAAAACGGGAGAAGCCGTAACTTTGCAGCAGTTTTAAATAAATGAGTATATGATGAAAAGTTATGTGAAATTCTTATCACGCAACAAGCTTTATGCCACCATAGAGGCGTTGGGTCTCTCGGTGGCGCTGGCTTTTGTGCTGATTCTCGTTTCTTATGCTACTGCAGAGTACCGTGTGGGAACGAATCAGAAACTGGCGAAGGAACTCTATGTAGCAGGTTCCGGTGATTATCTCGGAATGACCTGGGGTACAGCTAAGGAATTCTTTCCTTCCATCCCCGAAATCAAGGGATGGACAAGATTTGGTGAATATTACGCTCCGCAGGGAGCCATGATAGATGGACAGTATTATGAGGCAAAATATCTGGCTATCGACCCGAACTTCTCTCAGTTCATGGGTTACAAATGCCGTGGTTGTGCGCCTGACCATCTCCTTTCGGATACTCATCAGGCGATGGTCTCGGAATCGTTCGCCAAGAAAGCCTTCGGCAACGCTAATCCTATCGGCCGCACCATCCAATGCGGTAAGTTGCAATTCAAGGTAGTGGGAATCATGGAGGATTTCGACCGTGAAGACCTTTTTGCCCCATACGATATTTTCGTGTCGATAAAACTGATAGAAGCTGAGGCTCAGCCGATGGATCAGTTTGGCGCCTGCGTCACGGTGGCACGGCTGGCAAAGGAAGCCGACCCCGAAAAGGTGAGACAGACCTTGCTCGGCAAATACATAAATTATTGGAAAGAATGGAAGAAGGAGTCGGATGGAGCCAACTTCATGTGGGGTTGCCAGTTTGTAAGATGGGACCAGATTCATTTTGCGGATGATGATATCGAGATTTTCAAGCATGGCAATCGTTCTCTCGTGAATATCCTCCTGGTCGTAGCGCTGGTTCTGCTGCTTTCTGCCTTGTTCAACTACATCAATCTTACGGTGGCTCAGATTGGCAACCGTGCGAAGGAGATGGCTACCCGAAGGCTGCTGGGCGAATCGGTAGAGGGCGTGATGCTTCGTTATCTCAAGGAGTCGGCGCTCTTTACGGCAGTCTGCTTCCTGCTGGGCTTGCTGATTTCCTGGGCATTCATCCCGTTGTTCAATTCGATGTTGGATACGAAAATCGACCTGTTCCATTCCATCGACCTTCTGTGGTTCCTGCCGTTGGCTTACGTCATCATTTCCATCTTTGCGGGAATCCTTCCTGCCATCGTGGTTTCCCGTTTCAATCCGATAGATGTGGTGAAGGGAACCATCCGCATGCGCAGCAAGATGTGGTTCAGCAAGATATTTATCGTAGCCCAGAACGTCATCAGCATCACGCTGGTAGTGATGGCGATAACGATGATGCTCCAGATGAAGCATCTTGCCGATTTGCCGTTGGGTTATCAGACGAAGGATATTGTTTCCATCTATTCTTCCTTGGATGGTTCGCCTGAGAAGATGGCTATCCTCAAGAACCGATTGAAAGCGCTTCCTGAGGTGGAAGAGGCAACTTACGGCAAAGCCAATCCTATCAGAAGCTGGGGAAATGGCGTGCATGATGACAACGAAAAACTGATAGGAATGCTCCGTATGTTCATGGCTGATTCTACGGCGATGAAGATGTTGGGATTCAAGGTGATTGAACAGTATTGCGAGCCAACCTATGGCAAGATTTGGGTAACGGAAGATGCGAAGCGTGCCTATGGTGTTTCTGCCCACAAGCCTTGGTTCGGAATGAGAATGAAGGATGGAAAGCATGAATACGAGGTTTGTGGCGTGATAGCCGATTACCATAGTGGAGATGCGCTGAGCGAGAATGAGAAAACGGAGCATAATGCCATTGGAGTCATTACCCCGCAGCAGGGTGGATGGTCTGTTCTGGTGAAAACCCGTGGCGATCATGCCCAGGCGCAGCTGGCAATCCGGAATACATGCAAGCAGGTGGCTAAGGAACTGATGGGCGTTCCTACGGAAATGGAGGTGGAGTATTTGGATGATACGCTGAAGAATAACCTCAAGGACAAGCATAATATGATGGTGCTCATCATCACCTTCATGAGCATCTCTATCCTGATTTCTGCCCTGGGTCTCTTTGGAATGTCGGTTTATTACGGCAACCAGCAGAAGCGCCAGATTGCCCTGCGCAAGGTGATGGGTGCTTCGATTGGGGATGCAGCTTGGCAACTGGCTAAGAGATTCCTCGTCAGTTCGCTGGTGGCTGTGGTCATCGCCATCCCTATCTGCGTGAAGCTGATGCAGACTTATCTTATGGATTTCGTCCATCGCATCTCCTTCCCTTGGTGGGTGTTGCTGGCTGGCGCCGTCTTTACCTTATTGATAGCCTTTGTTTCGGTTATCGGCTGCACCCTGCGTACGGCGATGTCGAATCCGATAGACAGCATCAAGGCTGAATAATGAGTCATAAACTTTAATAAGATTTCTAACGATAAAAAGTTTCTTACGATGATACGAACAGAGAATTTAACTAGAATATTCCGCACGGAAGAGGTGGAAACCATCGCCCTGAACGGCGTAAATATAGAAGTAGAAGATGGCGAGTTTATCGCCATCATGGGTCCTTCGGGATGCGGCAAGTCAACCTTGCTGAACATCCTGGGCTTGCTGGATAGTCCTACGGAGGGCAAGTATTGGCTGAATAACGAGGAAGTGGGTCACCTGAAGGAACGTGAGCGTACCGCCTATCGCAAGGGTCGCATCGGCTTCGTGTTCCAGAACTTCAATCTTATCGACGAACTTACCGTTGAGGAAAATGTGGATTTACAGCTGAAATACCTCGGAGTAGGGAAGGCGGAGCGCAAGGAGCGCGTGCTCGAAATATTGAGAAAGGTGAAGCTGAGTCATCGTGCCAAGCATTATCCTCACCAGCTTTCGGGCGGTCAGCAGCAGAGGGTTGCCATCGCCCGTGCCGTGGTGGGCAAGCCTAGCATCATCCTTGCCGATGAGCCTACGGGTAATCTCGATTCCAAGAATGGTATGGAGGTGATGCAGTTGCTCAGCGAACTGAATGAGGAGGGAACCACCATCGTGATGGTGACGCACTCCAAGCACGATGCTACCTACGCCAGTCGCATCATCAATCTGTTTGATGGACAAGTGGTGGATGCGGTAAATGAGCAGCTTTAATCTTTGGTTTCGAATGATTAGCTTTGAGCAGCGTTTCTGTCCAATAATTAGACGCCGGTGTCTAATTGTTGGACAGTTTGTTTAATGAGGGTTTTTATCTAATGGCTTGATTATCAGGAGAAGTGATGTTTTGGCACGGCTCTTGTCCTTATCATGCCAAAATGAAGAAGATTATGAAAAGAATAGGAATATTGATAGGATGGTTGGTCTGGGCGGCTGGTGCCTCGGCACAGAGCTGGAGCCTTGACGACTGCATGAAGTACGCCGTGGAGCACGCCACGGAGGTGAAGCGGGAGGTGGTAAACGCCCGCCAGCGCAAGCAGGATTACCAGCATGCTGTGGCAGGATTCCTGCCTACCGTTACGGGTGGCGTGCAGGGACAGTACGCCTGGGGTCGAAACATCGATCCGGAAACCAATACTTATAATAATGTAACGACATTCAACAACTACTATCAGCTTTATGCCGAACTGAATGTCTTTGATGGTTTCGCCACCATCAACGCCTTGAAGCAGGCAAAGCTGAGCCGTGATTATTCTGCCACGGCGATGCAGAAGATTCAGGACGACCGAGCCATCGATGTGATGCAGAAATATGTGGATGCTGCCTATGCTGAGGCAAGTATTCAGATAGCAAGCGAGAAACTGAACGAAAGCAAGCGGATGCTGGCTAAGATGAAGCGCCTGTATGA